>NZ_NJGW02000012.1:0-138317 GCF_002216225.1 Pandoraea sp. CB10b_02 | reverse complement strand
CAGCGATCTCATGTCGGTTGCTTGCATGAATCCGAGTTGAGGGTGGTGCAGAAAATTTCAAGTGCGCAAGGGCCGGATCAATAGCGGCGCGTATGCCATCGGTGTCGACGGATCGGGAACGATCGGCGCGTTGATCAATTCTGGCCTGATTTCTGGCTCGGCCGTGGCCATCTTCAATGTTGGCTCCATCGCCGGATCGTTGTTCACCACGATCACCAACACTGGAGTTATTGCCGGCTCGATCTCAAACCACAGCATCAGTGACATGACCATCAGCGGCGGCACTTCGATATTCGGCACGCTGACCGGATATGGCGGCAGCCCTGGCACGCCGGACCCCGTTGGTCTGATCGACAGCCGAGCCAGCAATCTGACGCTCTCAGGCAATTTGCTGCTTAACGACAATGTCATGACCGGAACGCTGGTCAATACTGCCGGGGTCCTTCAGGTCAATAACCCGATCACCATCACCGGCAACTACAACCAGCATTCGGATGCCACCTTACTTATCGGGGTGTCGAATGGTGCGAGCGCCAATGGCCTGACGACCGACACCGGCTATGGCAGGTTGGTCGTCTCCGGCAATGCGACGATCGATCCCGGCGCGAGCGTCCAGTTGACCAGCACCGGCACCGGCGCCACATATGGCTTCGCTCCGGGACAACGGTTCGTGGTGATGCAGGCGCCGACGGCGGCCACCGTGAATTACAACGCCGGTTCGCTCAACTACGGCATTCGTGGTGCCCGCTATGCGGTGACTGGGGCAGAGGTCAGAGATGCGGCGACCGGCACCGACAATCTGGTCGTCACCGTTGGTGAGGAACTTCCGGACCCGACGGCACCAACCGACCCCGGGACCGGCACCACACCGTCGAATCCCCCACAAACCTCAACGCCCAACCCGCCCGCCGCCCCGGCACCGATCCGGCCAACCATGCGCAACGCCGTCGCTTCGTTTGGCGGCCTGCAAAGCTACACCGGGATCAGCGATCCAGGGCTGCTCGGTCTCTACAACGCCTCGCTTGCCATTGGCAGCGTGAGCGAAGCGAATCGCGCCGGATCGCAGCTTTCGCCAGCGCAGCAACTCGCTGCATCGCGAGCCGCGGCTGCACCGACGCTCAACGCGCTGGCGCTCACTGGCGCCCGTGCCGATGCGTTGCGGCTGGCGCAATCCGGCCACAGCGGCGTTGCCACCGGTGATGGCGGACCGAGGTTCGGCGTGTGGGGGCAAGCGTTCGGCGGGCACGTCAGCCAGGGCATGGTCGACGACATCTCCGGCTACAGCGCGAACTATGGCGGCCTGATGCTCGGTGTCGACCGGGCGATTGGCGACAAATGGCTCGCGGGCGGCGCATTCTCATTCAGTCACACGAAAATCAACGGTTCGGACGACAACTCGGGCAGTTCAACGCAGGTCAACGGCTATGGCTTGCTCGCTTACGCCAGTTATCTTGGGTCACCGTGGTATGTGAATCTGTCGGGCGGTATCGTGCAACAGCGCTACAACACCACGCGCGTGGTCGACTTCACGGGATTCTCCGGCGCGGCGAGTGGCGCGTTCTCGGGACAGCAATATGTTGCGCGCACCGAGTTCGGGTACCCACTGGCGCTGGGCAGCAGCACGCTCACGCCGCTCGCGAGCCTGACCTATAGCTACTTGCATCAAGGCAGCTATACGGAGACCGGCGGCAATGGGGCTGCGCTATCTATCGGCACCTCGCACGCGAGCTCTTTGCGCAGTGCATTGGGCGCACGACTGGAACGCGCATTTGCGACACGCTACGGCGACATCGTGCCGTTCGCACAAGCGCAATGGATTCACGAATTCGTGAATTCGCGTGCCGTCACTGGCGCGAGCTATGCAGGCGACTTTACGGGCGAGACGGCGTTCACGGCGGTGGGGCCGTCGCCGGTGCGCGACCTCGCTGACCTCACGCTAGGTGCGACGCTCGTGCGCAGCAGCAACCTGTCGCTCACCGCGCGTTACGAGCTACAGGTCGGCTCGCGCTTCGTTTCGCAAACGGCGAGCCTGCGACTGCAACAACGCTTTTGAGAATGGCGCCGTGACAAACGGCGCAGGAACGGTGCAGCAAAAGAAAAAGCCCTGACAAGTCAGGGCTTTTGAATTTTGGAGGCGGGAGTCGGAATCGAACCGGCGTACACGGCTTTGCAGGCCGCTGCATAACCACTCTGCCATCCCGCCATCGGGATATGCCGCATTGTAACCACTCGCTGTTGCCATCAAGGGCGCCCTTCGGATCGATCGCCGTGGGCTCTTCGGCAAATAAAAAGGGAAGCCAGGCTTCCCTCTGGATTTGGAGCGGGAGACGAGTCTCGAACTCGCGACCTCAACCTTGGCAAGGTTGCGCTCTACCAACTGAGCTACTCCCGCATGACACCGAACACCAAGGAATCACTCACTCAATGTCCAGCGCGAAACTGGAGCGGGAGACGAGTCTCGAACTCGCGACCTCAACCTTGGCAAGGTTGCGCTCTACCAACTGAGCTACTCCCGCATTTTCATGCGTACTGCCTATCCAACCACTTCTTAAAACTTCGCTGCCGGGCTAGTGCCGTAGCAGCGAGAAGGAGATTATGTCCAAACCACGATTCAGTGTCAAGCACCTGCACCGAAAATTTGTGAAGATTTTTCTCCCTCACCGCGTAATTCCCGCGCCTTCAGGGACTTACGCTCACATCTTGCCCGCGCCTCTTTCTCGAATCTGCGGCCACGCGCGGCGCAGATAATACAACATCGACCACAACGTGAGCACCGCCGCCACGTAAATCAGCCACGTGCCCCAGAAGCGCGAGTCGAAACGCAGCCCATTCCACACCAGCGTGCCGTTGAACAGCAACAGCGGAATCGCGACCATCTGCGCAGCCGTCTTGATCTTGCCCAACTGATGCACCGCCACGCTGCGCGACGCGCCAATCTGCGCCATCCATTCGCGCAACGCCGAAATCGTGATCTCCCGACCGATGATGATCAACGCCACCAACGCGTTGATCCGGCCCATCTGCAGCAGCATCAGCAGCGCCGCGGCGACCATCAGCTTGTCCGCCACCGGGTCCAGGAATGCGCCGAACGCCGACGTCTGGTTCCAGCGCCGCGCCAGAAAGCCGTCGAACCAGTCCGTGAGCGCGGCCAGCACGAAGATCGCGCAAGCCACCCAGTTCATTTCCTCCGTCGACAGCCAGGTCGCCGGCAGATAGTAGACGCCGACCACCAGCGGAATCAGCACGATCCGAAGCCAGGTCAGAAAAATGGGGACGTTGAAAGGCATGGCAGCATGAGTTCGGCAAACGGCAGTCGACACACGGCGCCCTCGGCAGCCGTACCAGACCCGCATTGTGCCGTGTATGCCCCGCAGCGACAAGGCCGATGCGCCGGTGCCGCTGTTGACATGTGCGCCAGTGTGCCCCTATCTTGCTCGCAACCACCCGCCATTAGCGCCGATCTCGTGAAACTGCCCTGGCCCCTGCCCGTACTCCGGCGACCGCTGCTGCCCCCGCACGCGCTCATCGCGGGACTCGTGGGGCTCAACGGCATGCTGCTCGTCGCGTCCGTGCTGTTGCGCGTGCCCGGCGCCGTCCTTCTCGACCTCTTCCTGCGCGGCGATCTCCACGCACTGGAGCGCATCGAGGCCCGCCATTTGCCGCGCCTGCTCTTCGGGTTGAACGCCATCGAGCGCATCGACTTCTCTCACCTGCCGCGCGCCCTCGTCGGCGTGTCCCTCGTCGCCCTCGCCTGCGGTCTCGTCATTCGCGCGCGCACTGCCTGGGCGTTCTCGCTTGTCATGCTCGCGCTGGCCGCCATCATCAACTTTCACCTGAACATCCGCTTCGACCTGACGTTCGCCCTCTCGCTCGTGTGTCTCGCGCTGCTGCTCTGGTACTGGCGCGAGTTCGATCGCGCGAGCTTCGCGGCCGCCACGCTGTACACGCTCGTGGCAGTCTTCGCACTGCTCGTCTATTCGACGTTCGGCACGCTCTATCTCGGACGCGAATTCGCGCCCCCCGTCACCGATCTGGCCACCGCCTTCTACTTCGCCATCGTCACCATGACGACCGTCGGCTACGGTGACATCGTGCCGCACACGACCGATGCGCGGCTTTTCACGGCGTCGGTCATCGTCTTCGGGATCAGCGTGTTCGCGACGTCGCTCACCGTCGTCATCGGCCCGCTCGTCGGTGGCAATCTCAAGAAAATTCTCGCGGGGAGGTTCACTCACGTGATTCGCAGAGACCACTTCATCGTGGCAGGCGCGTCGCCGCTCGCCATCAACGTACACCATGAGCTCACCCGGCGCGGACGACCCGTCACGGTGATCATCGCCACCGGCGTGGACAGCCCGTTCCCCGAGGACGCCGACGTCATGCACGGCGACGCGAGCGACAACACGGTGCTCATGCACGCCGGCATCGAACGCGCGAAGGCGGTGCTCGCCCTGCGCGCGGACGACTCGGAGAACGCGTTCATCGTGCTCGCCGCCAAGGAGATCGCGCCGAACGTGCGCACCATCGCATCGGTCAACGACAGCAAGCATCTGAGCAAGCTCAAGCGCGTGCAGCCGGACATGATCTTCGCGCCGCCGGTCGTGGGCGGAGAACTGCTGGCGCGCACGCTCTCGGGCGAGACGGTCGACAACGACACGGTGATGCGGCTCCTGTTCCACGGCGATACCTGAGCCGTGCGACGCGGCACGCCGCAATGCGCCGGGCGGCCGCTCAGTGCAACTGGCGATAGATCTGCTCGGCCAGCGTCGTCGAGATGCCCTCGACGCTCGCCAGTTCGTCCACGCTCGCCGATGCCACGCCCTGCAAACCCCCGAAGCGCATGAGCAGGCGTTGACGCCGCTTCGCCCCGATCCCCTCAATCTCTTCCAGACGTGACGTCTGACGCGCCTTGGCCCGCTTGGCGCGCATGCCGGTGATCGCGAAGCGGTGCGCTTCGTCGCGGATCTGGGCGATGAGCATCAGCACCGCGCTCTCGCGGCCGAGTTCCAGCGGCGGACGCCCATCGGCAAAGATCAGCGTCTCGAGCCCGACCTTGCGCCCTTCGCCCTTGGCCACGCCGACGAGCCGCCCGATGTCGATGCCGAGCTCCACGAAAACCTGGCGCGCCACCTCCACCTGTCCCTTGCCGCCGTCGATCAGTACCAGTTGTGGGAGGTTCGCCTCAACGTCCGATGCACCCGATGCCTCCGGCGCGCACGGCTGCGCGGACGCACCGGCCGCGTCGAGGGCCTGCGCCCCGGTGAACTCGCCGCCCGCCCCCTCGCTGTCCGGCAGCACCGCGGTCTCGGCTTCGGCGCGTGCCACGTCGGCCGCGACGGACGACGGATCGGCCGCATCGCCGAGCGTGTTCGCCGCCGCTTCCATCAGACGGCCGTAGCGCCGCGTGAGCACCTGACGCATGGCCGCATAGTCATCGCCCGGCGTAATGCCGGTGATGTTGTACCGACGGTACTCGCTCGTCTGCATCTTGTGATGGTGAAACACGACACAGGAGGCCTGCGTTGCCTCACCCTGCGTATGGCTGATGTCGAAACACTCCACGCGCAACTGCGCGGGGTCGTCGATGTCGAGCCCGATCGTCTGCACCAGCTCGCGTGTGCGCGCCTGCTGGCTGCCCTGCTCCGTGAGCAGGCGCGTGAGCGCAAGCCGTGCGCCCTGCTGCGCCATGTCGAGCCATGCGCGGCGCTGGCCCTGCGGCTGGCGCACCATCGCAATGCGGCGCCCCGCCTGCTCGGACAGCGCGGCGAGCAGTTCGTCGTTCGGCAACGGGTGGCTCACGACGAGCACCGGCGGCACCGGCTGGCCCAGATAGTGCTGCGCGACGAACGCCTCGAGCAGACGCGACTCGAGCGATGCCGCCGGCGTATCCGACGGCATCGCCTGGGCGATGTCCGCTTCATTGCCCGCTTCATTGCCCACTTCATTGCCCGCTTCATTGCCCACTTCCGCGACGGATGCATCCGGGGCCGGCATCTCCTCGTCGTCCTCGAACTCGTCGGCAATGCCACCCTCCACACCGCGCTCCACGTGCGCCGGGAAGTACGCCTTGTCGCCCAGGTGGCGGCCGCCGCGCACCATCGCAAGATTCACGCATGCACGGCCGCCGGCATAGGCCACGGCAAGGATGTCGGCGTCGACGTCGCCCGCCGTCTCGACGGACTGCTGCTGAAGCACGCCGGACAGCGCCTGCATCTGGTTGCGAACCGCCGCCGCCTGCTCGAACTGCAACGCTTCGGCATACGCCATCATCTTGCTTTCGAGCGCGCTGAGCACTTCGTTCTGGCGTCCGGAGAGGAAGGCCGCCGCGTTGCTGACGTCGCGCGCATAATCCTCGTGCGCAATCGCGCCGACGCACGGCGCGCTGCAGCGCTCGATCTGATGCAGCAGACATGGGCGCGTGCGGTTCGCAAAGACGGAATCCTCGCAGGTGCGCAACTGGAACACCTTCTGCAGGATCTGGATGCTCTCGCGAACCGCCCAGGCGCTCGGGAACGGCCCGAAATACTGGCCGCGCCGGTCCACCGAGCCGCGGTAGTACGCCATGCGCGGGTATCTGTGCTGCGTGAGTTTCAGGAACGGATAGGACTTGTCGTCGCGAAACAGGATGTTGTAACGCGGATGCAGCGCCTTGATCAGGTTGTTCTCGAGCAGCAACGCCTCGGTTTCCGAGCGCGTCACGGTCGTTTCGAGCCTGGCGATGCGCGCCACCATCAGCGCAATGCGCGGCGAGAGCTGCGTCTTGTTGAAATAACTCGAGACGCGCTTCTTGAGATTGCGCGCCTTGCCGACGTACAGCACGTTGCCTGCGGCGTCGTAGTAGCGATACACGCCCGGCAGATTCGGCAGTTGCGCCAGTACCTTGCGGGCGTCGAACACCGGCGCATCGTTGGCTTGCGACGATGCGGACTCGGCAGCGGGCGCGCCGCCTTCACCAGCAGCGGCGGATTTCGCTTTGCGGGGCTTGCGCGCAGGGGTGACGTCGTGGGCGTCTTCGGTCATGAACTCTGAAATTCGGTGCGTCCCGCGATCGATGGGCGATCGACGGGGGCGATCGTGGGGGCGATCGACGGTGTTCGTCGGGCTCGCCGGCGCGGCCGCCCGGCGCCATCATCGCGCGTCGCAGGGACTAAAATCCAAAGTTTAGACCAATCCGCGTCACCGCTTCTCAATGTCCCTGTCCGCCGCGCGCCCCTCGTTACCCTCGTTGCCCTCATCCACCACGGCGGCTCCCGCCGCGCGGCCCCTCGTGCCGCGTTGCGACCTGTTCTGCACCGTCGTCGACAATTTCGGCGACATCGGCGTGTGCTGGCGCCTCGCCCGCCAGCTCGTGCGCGAACACGGCTGGTCGGTGCGGCTATGGGTCGACGATCTCGCGAGCTTCCGGTATCTGCGCCCCGACATCGATCCGGCGCTGGCGCGTCAGCGCTGCGACGGCGTCGATGTACGGCGCTGGGACGCCGACCTGGGAGCCCCGGGCGCGGCGCAAGCCACGTCGGGGACGGCCGCCGACGACAACACGCCCGGCGACGTCGTCATCGAGGCATTCGCCTGCAACATTCCCGACGCCTACGTCCACGCGATGCACGCACGCAAGCTCGCCGGCAACCCGCCCGTCTGGATCAATCTCGAGTACCTCAGCGCGGAAGACTGGGTCGACGACTGCCATTTGATGAAATCGACGCACCCGCAACTGGGCCTCGTCAAGACGTTCTTCTTCCCCGGTTTCACCGTGCGCACCGGCGGCCTTGCGCGCGAGCGGGAATTGCTCTCGCGCCGCGACGCCTTTCTGTCCTCGCCGGCCCTGCGCGACGCCTGGTGGCAGCGCACCCTCGGCCTGCCCACCGCGCCGCGCGACGCGCTCGTCGTCTCGCTCTTCGCCTACGAAAACGAAGCGCTGCCGGCGCTGTTCGGGCAGTGGGCCGCGAGCCGGACGCCGATCGTCTGTCTCGTACCGCAAGGCCGCATCGCGCCGGCCGCCGGGGCATGGTTCGGACGCGAGGCGCTCGCCCCCGGCGAATCGGCGAATCGAGGCGCGCTGACGGCTTACGGACTGCCGTTCGTGCCCCAGGCCGACTTCGACACGCTCCTGTGGGCCTGCGACGTGAATTTCGTGCGCGGCGAGGACTCGTTCGTGCGCGCCCAGTGGGCGGCGAAGCCCTTCGTGTGGCACATCTACCCGCAGGCGGAGAACGCCCATCACATCAAAC
The DNA here is from genome assembly GCF_002216225.1 of Pandoraea sp. CB10b_02. NCBI lineage: Bacteria > Pseudomonadati > Pseudomonadota > Betaproteobacteria > Burkholderiales > Burkholderiaceae > Pandoraea > Pandoraea sp. CB10b_02. The sequence continues at coordinate 130,089 of NZ_NJGW02000012.1, read as the reverse complement.
TGGACGCCTTTCTGGCGCGCTATCTGGGCGAAACGGCATGCGGCGCGCCCGAGACCGGGCCGGAGGCCGAGCCGCTGCCCCACGCCGCGCGCGAGGCGCTGCGCACCTTCTGGCATCTGTGGAACGGCTACGCCAGCACGGCGCCCGACTGGCCCGCGCTGGCCGCCCGCCTGCCCGAGCTGAACCACCACGCACGCGCCTGGGCGGACCGGCAGACGGCGCTGCCGGACCTCGCGCGACAACTGGCGAGCTTCGTGGAAAATCAGGTAAAATAGCTGGTTCTTCAACGCTTTGCTGCTGAACCTGCTGCCCCGGACCCTTCCAGGCGGATGCGGGAATCAAGCGGCGAATGGGCGTATGGAAGCGCTCAACAAGCGGCAAATCGCTTATTTCGTCACAGGATCTCGTTTTTTTATGAAAACCGCTCAAGAACTCCGCGTCGGCAACGTCGTCATGATCGACGGTGAGCCCAATGTCGTGCTGAAGACCGAATACGTCAAGTCGGGCCGCAACTCCAGCGTCGTGAAGATGAAGTACAAGAAGCTTCTGTCGGAAGGCCGCGGCGAATTCGCCTACAAGGCCGACGACAAGTTCGACGTCGTCGTGCTCGACAAGAAGGAAGTGACCTACTCGTACTTCGCCGACCCGATGTACGTCTTCATGGACGCCGACTACAACCAGTACGAAGTCGAAGCCGAGAACATGGGCGACGCCATCAAGTACCTGGAAGACGGCATGCAGTGCGAAGTCGTGTTCTACAACGACAAGGCCATCTCGGTCGACCTGCCGACCTCGCTCGTGCGCGAAGTGCAGTACACGGAACCGGCCGTCAAGGGCGATACGTCGTCGGGCCGCGTGCTCAAGGCCGCCAAGATCAACGATCTGCTGGAAATCCAGGTGCCGCTGTTCGTCAACACCGGCGACAAGATCGAAATCGACACGCGCACCGACGAGTACCGCAGCCGCGTCTAAACTGCGTCCGGGCTGCGTCCAAGTTGCGTCTAAGCCGCAGCTAAGTCGCGACACGCCGCCCGATCGCCCTTGCGGCGATGCAATGCGCCGCGCTCGGGCTACGCATCAAAAAAGCGCTCTCCCTGCCGGGATGAGCGCTTTTTGTTTGCGCGGTGGCGCCTGCGTCGGGGGCCACCGGCGCGCCCGGCGTCAAGCGCCGAACGTCTGCGCGATCAACCGCTTCGCGGCCTGATATTCCGGTTGTGCGAGCATCTTCTCCCAGCCGTGCACCTTGCCGCGCCCCTTGAGATGCTTGATGCGGCGTTGCGACGCGGTGTCGGGCACCGTCTTCATTTCGCGCAGCAGGCGGTCCGCCAACTCGGGGCTGTTGCAGATCAGCACCATGTCGCAGCCGGCGTCCATTGCGGCGTGCGCCGCGCTCACCACGTCGCCTGCGGCACTCGCGCCCTGCATCGACAGATCGTCGCTGAAGATCACGCCGTCGAACGCGTACTTGCCGCGCAGGATTTCCTTGAGCCATTTCGGCGAGAAACCGGCCGGGTTCGGATCGACCTGCGGGTAGATCACGTGCGCCGGCATCACGGCCGACAGCGACATGCCGAGCCAGTCGTATGGCTGCGCGTCGACCGAGAGGATTTCGTCGAGCGAACGCTCGTCCACCGGAATCTCGTGGTGCGAATCGGCTGCGACGAAACCGTGCCCCGGAAAGTGCTTGCCGCAGTTCGCCATACCCGCGAGCAGCAGGCCGTGATTGAGGCTCTTGGCCAGCATGGCGACGACGCGCGGATCGGCGTCGAAAGCACGGTCGCCGATCACGGTCGAAGTGCCGTAGTCCAGGTCAAGCACCGGCGTGAAGCTCAGGTCGATGTCGCACGCGCGCAGCTCGGACGCGAGCACATAGCCCACCGCCGTCGCCACGCGCGTGGCCTTGAACACGTCTTCGTGCCAGAGCTTGCCGAGCTTGCCCATGGCCGGCAGGTGCGTGAAGCCGTCCGTGCGAAAGCGCTGCACACGGCCGCCCTCATGGTCGACCGCGATCAGGATGTCGTCGCGCACGTCGCGAATCTGCTTCGTGAGCGCACACAGTTGCGCGCGATCGTCGAAGTTGCGGCTAAACAGGATGACACCCCCGGTCAGCGGATGGTCGATGCGGCGAATGTCGTCCTCGCTGAGGGTCAGCCCGACGACGTCGAGCATCACCGGGCCCGGCCTGCGCTTCGTCATTACGTTTTCTCCGATGCAATGTTGCGTGAAGCGATCGCGAACGCGACCGCATAGTCTTTCTCGTCCGTGATCGAAATTTCGATGGACAACTGGCGCTCGGCCAGCCACTGCGCCAACTCCTCGGACACCACGACCATGGGTTTGCCCGACGGCGCGTTGAGCGTTTGCACCGCGCGCCAGGTCATGGGCCAGCGCATACCCAGTCCGATCGCCTTGGACACGGCCTCCTTTGCCGCGAACCGCGTGCACAGATAGGCGAGGCCGCGCACCTCGGAGCGCTTCTGACGGGCGTGATAAACCTTGAGTTCCTCCGGCCCGAGAATGCGCTGCGCGAAGCGGCCGTTCGTGCGCGACATGACGCCCACGACACGGCTGATCTGGAGAATGTCGGTGCCCACCCCGAACACTGCCGTCGCGCCATGCGCGGGCGCGCAAACAGGAATGCCGGCGGCGCGCGACGGTGTGGCGTCGGCAGGTGCGGACGTTGACGGATTGGGGTCGGTCATGTGCGGCGAGCGATTCGGTAGCGGTAGCGCTGTGACAACTGCATGGCGGCTCAGCCGCGCCCGGCCAGGCGGCTGGCGACCATGATGGCCTTCATCTCGCGCACGGCGTTCTCCCATCCCGCGAAGATCGCATGGCCGACGATGGCGTGGCCGATGTTCAACTCGGAGATGCCTTCGATCGCTGCGATCGGCTGCACGTTTTCGTAATGCAGACCATGCCCCGCGTTGACGCGCAGACCCAGCGAGACGCCGAGCGCCACCGCGCGCTCGATCCGGGCGAACTCGGCTTCGCGCGTGGCCTCGTCGTGCGCCTCGGCGTAGCGTCCCGTGTGCAGTTCCACCACCGGCGCGCCCATGCGGGCGGCCGCGCGGATCGGCGCCTCGTCCGGGTCGATGAACAGCGACACGCGGCTGCCCGCCCGCGTCAGTTGCTGCGTTGCGGCCGCCACACGATCGTACAGGCCCACGACGTCGAGCCCGCCTTCGGTCGTCAGTTCCTGACGGCGCTCGGGCACCAGGCAGACGTCATGCGGTTTGACGTTGCAGGCGATCGCCAGCATCTCATCCGTCACGGCGCACTCGAGGTTCATGCGCGTGCGCAGTTTGTCGCGCAGGTTCGTCACGTCCTCGTCGCGAATATGGCGGCGGTCTTCGCGCAGATGGAGCGTGATGACGTCCGCGCCCGCCGCTTCGGCCAACAGCGCCGCCTTGATCGGATCGGGATAGGTCGTGCCGCGCGCGTTGCGTACCGTGGCCACGTGATCGATGTTGACGCCCAGATCGATGGGGCTGCCGTGGAAGAAGAGGCTCATAGTTTTTGCAGGTCGAGCAGGATCTGCCGGGTATTGAGCGGTACGCCGCCCAGGTGGTGGTTGAGAAGAAAGCGCATGAGCAGCTTGCTTTGCTGCACGGTCTGCGCCCGCGAGTAGTCGTCTTGCTCCATGTCCAGCAGCGTTTGCCCGCTGATCACCGGCCAGTCAGCCGGTTCGTCGCCGCGCACCGGCCGCACGCCCCACTCGGGGTGGAATACGTAGCGACGCTCGGGCGCGACCTTGCCGCGGGTCTGCGTGCAACGATCGAACGCCACGGCATACCCCGTCTCGCGCAGCAGCACGCGCTCGAACGCCCGCAGGATGACACCCGCCGGCTCGCCGTGCGCGAGATGGTGCAGCGTGGTGAGATAGTGCTGGAACAACCTGTCGTGAGGATCGTCGCGCGCGCAGAACTTCACGAGCAGTTCGTTGAGGTAGAAGCCGCAAAGCAGCGCGTCGCCTTCGAGCGGACGCAGGCCGCCGACCCACTCGGCCCTGGTCAGCGTGCGCAATTCACCCTTGCCCAGCCACGCGAGCGAGAGCGGCTGGAACGTCTGCAGCACGCCGCGCAGCGCCGAGTGCGGACGCTTCGCTCCCTTGGCGACGAGCGCAATGCGCCCGTAGTCACGCGTGAGCACGTCGATGATCAGGCTGGTTTCGCGGTAGGGATAGCTGTGCAGTACGAAGCCCGGCTGCTCCGCCACGCGGCTTTGTTCGCGCTCGGCGGCCCTCGCGGGCGATGGTGCGCGACGCGCGCGCGCGGGCGAGCCTTTGGCAGTTTCGGCGGAGGCTTCGGCTTCGTGAAAAGCTTCGGAGGCCTCGTCGTCCACGGCGCGCGCCCGGGCGCTGCCGGTACGGCGGGTGCGTGCGCCCGTGCGAGGCGCACGCGGTGAGGCGGCCGATTCGGTTCGCCCGGCCTTTCTCGCTTGCCCGGCGGACGTCAGCTCGTCCGGCGCGGCAATCTCGTCGCGTGCGGTATCGAGCTCACTCGTAGCCATACGCCCGCAGGCCGGCCTCGTTGTCGGCCCAACCGCCCTTGACCTTGATCCAGACCTCCAGATACACGCGGCCGTCGAAAAGCTTTTCCATGTCGAGGCGCGCGTCGGTGGAAATCTGCTTGAGCTTGGCCCCCTTGTTGCCGATGATCATTGCCTTGTGGCTGTCGCGATCGACGAGGATCGTGGCGAAAATGCGGCGCAGATTCCCTTCCTGCTCGAACTTGTCGATGATGACGGTGCTGGTATACGGCAGTTCGTCGCCCGTCCAGCGAAACACCTTTTCACGCAGGATTTCGGCGGCGAGAAAGCGCTCGCTGCGGTCGGTCAGATCGTCCTCGCCGTAGATCGGCTCGCCTTCGAGCAGATACGGGCGCAGCACGTCTAGCAGACGCTTGATGTCTTCCGGGCGCTTGGCCGAGATCGGCACCACTTCGCGGAAATCGCGCGCTTGGCCCACCGTCTTCAGAAAAGGCAGCATCTGCGCCTTGTCGGCGATGCGGTCGAGCTTGTTGACGATCAGCAGCACCGGCGTGGTCTCGGGCAACAGCTTGAGCACCTTCTCGTCGTCCGCACCGAAGTTGCCGGCCTCGATGACGAAGAGCACGACGTCGACGCTCGCGAGCGTGGACGTCACCGCGCGATTGAGCGAACGGTTGAGCGCACTGGCGTGGCGTGTCTGGAAACCCGGTGTGTCGACGAAGATGTACTGCGCGTCTTGCGTCGTGCAAATGCCCGTGATGCGGTGGCGCGTGGTTTGGGCCTTGCGCGAGGTGATGCTGATCTTCTGACCGACGAGGGCGTTGAGCAGCGTCGACTTGCCGACGTTCGGACGCCCGACGATCGCCACGGTGCCGCAGCGAAAATCCGTCTTATCGTTCATGGTTGGAAACTCTCTTGAAAAGGCGCCGGCGCTTCGCGCCCGCCCCTTGAATAGGACGCTCAGGCAGCTGCCGGCGGTTGCTTGGCCACGTCGGCCTTCTCAGTGACCTTCTCAGCGCCCCTCTCAGCGATCTTCTCGGCGCCCCTCTCGGCGGGCTTCTCCGCGACTTTCTCGGCTGCAGCCTTGTCGCCGCCCTTCTCGACTCGGTCGGCCCTGTCGACCTTATCGGCCTTGTCGGCCTTATCGACCTTATCGCCCTTGTCCGCCTTCTCGCCGCCCCTGTCCACACCCTTCTCAGCACTCTTGTCGGGGCTCTTGTCGGGGCTCTTGTCGCCGCTCCTGTCCGGCGCCACGCTCAGCGCCGGGACTGCCACCGGCGCGCGCGTCGCACCGTTGCTCGCGGACGCGGTCATGGCCGGCGCACTCATGGCGCCGGCGCTCGCCATGTCGGCGCCTAGCACGGCGTCGCGCGCATCCTTTGCGTCCTTGGGTTCGCCCGCAGCCGCGGCCCGCTCGGCCTTCTTCGCTTCGGAGGCCGCCGCCTTGGCCGCACGCTTTTTCGCGGCCTTGGCGCTCTTCTCGGCCTTCGGTTTCGCGAGGGCCGGCATCTTCTGGACTTCCTCGAGCGCCTTCTTGGCTGCCGCCTGTTCGGCAGCGCGACGGCTCGCACCCGAGCCGCCCACCTTGATGTCCAGCTTCGGCACCGTGCACTCGACCTCGAACTGCTGGTTGTGTGCCGCGCCATGGGTGGCGGTGACGGTGTACTGCGGCAACGCGATCTTGTGGCCCTGCAGATATTCCTGCAGCAGCGTCTTCGCGTCCTTGCCGAGCGTCTTCGGGTCCACGTGTTCGAGCACCGGCGTGTACAGTCGCTCGATCACTTCATAGGCCTTCTCGAAACCACCGTCCAGGTACATCGCGCCGAACAGCGCCTCGAGCGTGTCGGCCAGAATCGACGGGCGGCGGAATCCGCCGCTTTTCAGCTCGCCTTCGCCCAACCTCAGGAAATCGGACACCCCCAGCGTCTGCGCAATCTCGTAGAGCGACTGCTGCTTGACCAGATTGGCGCGCACGCGCGACAGATCGCCTTCGTCGAGCTTGCCATAACGGCGAAACAGGATCGCTGCGACCGAACAGTTGAGAATGGAATCGCCGAGAAACTCCAACCGCTCATTGTTGGCGGCACTGTGGCTACGGTGCGTCAGTGCTTGGCTAAGCAATTCCGCATCGTGGAAACGATACTGGAGACGTTCTTCCAGTTGGTTCAGAGATTGAGGCATGGCGCAAGTATAGCGCGACGCTCCTGCCCCGGCGCGCGCCGTCGCCAAGAAACGACGGGCTTGGCCGCCGTGCGGCGGGCTTTTCGGAGCCGCGTGAGGGCGATGGATCGGACGTTTCCGAGGCAGGGCCGCCTCGTCGCACTATTTAAATCAAAATTGAAAACAATAATGCGGAAACTGACTTTTTATTGTCAATTTCCGCATCAATCAAACCGAACATCCGACCGCTTCACGCGGCGCTTCCCCGCCCGCGCGCTTACTGGAAACTGCCCAGACGCTTGAGGTTGGAGAAGTTCATCCAGATGAAGAAGGCCCGGCCCACGATGTTCTGCTCCGGCACGAAGCCCCAGTAGCGGCTGTCCGCGCTGTTGTCGCGGTTGTCGCCCATCATGAAGTAGTTGCCGGGCGGCACCTTGCAGATCACACCCTGGCTGTTGTACTGGCAGTTCTGCTTGTTCGGGAAGTCGTCCGCGCCAATGATGTACGGCGGCACGTTCGGATCGTTCAGGATGCGATGCTTCACGCCGCCCACCGTCTCCTCGAACTGCTTGAAGTAGGCGATATGCTCGTCGTCGAAGTAATCGGGCATGGCCGTCTCGGGCACCGGCTGACCATTTACCGTGAGGCGCTTGTTCTCGTATGCGACCACATCGCCCGGCACGCCGATCACGCGCTTGATGTAGTCCATCGACTCGTCCTTCGGGTAGCGAAACACCACCACGTCGCCACGCTTGGGCTCGCCCACCTCGATGATCTTCTTGTTGATCACCGGCAGACGGATGCCGTAGTCGAACTTGTTCACCAGGATGAAGTCGCCCACGAGCAGCGTCGGAATCATGGAGCCCGACGGGATCTTGAACGGCTCGACCACGAACGAGCGCAGCACGAACACCGCCAGAATCACCGGGAAGAAACTCGCCGAGTACTCGAGCCACCACGGCTGACGCAGTTTCTCGTCGCGCAGGCGCGCTCGCGCGCTGGCCACGGCATTGCTGTCCTGCGAACCGGAACCCTGAACGCCGGAGCCTTCCAGCGCGAACTGCTGCTGGTCGAATTGCGCCACGGCTTGCTGTGCTGCCCGGCGGCGCGCCGGTTGAAACACCAACTTGTCGGCCACCCAGGCCACCCCGGTCACCAGCACCAGGATCAAAAGAATCAGGGCGAAATTCATGCGGGACCTGTCGCTACGTTATTTGTCTTCGACTTGCAAAATGGCAAGGAACGCCTCCTGGGGAATCTCGACGCTTCCCACCTGCTTCATGCGCTTCTTGCCTTCCTTCTGTTTCTCGAGCAGTTTCTTCTTTCGCGTGATGTCGCCACCATAGCACTTTGCCAGCACGTTCTTGCGCAATGCCTTGATGTTCTCACGGGCAATGATGTTCGCCCCGATCGCCGCCTGGATCGCCACGTCGTACATCTGGCGCGGGATGATCTCACGCATCTTCGCCGCCACCTGGTTGCCGCGGCGGCGGCTCTCCGAGCGGTGCACGATGATCGACAGCGCATCGACCTTGTCGCCATTGATGAGCATGTCGACCTTGACCACGTCAGACGAACGGTACTCCTTGAACTCGTAGTCCATCGACGCATAACCGCGCGAGACGGATTTCAGGCGATCGAAGAAGTCGAGCACGATTTCCGCCATCGGAATCTCGTAGATCAGTTTGACCTGACGGCCGTGGTACTGCATGTCGAGCTGGATGCCGCGCTTTTGCTGGCACAACGTGACGACCGCGCCCACGTATTCCTGCGGCATGTACAGGTTGACGGTGACGATCGGCTCGCGAATTTCCTCGATGCGGCCCGGGTCCGGCATCTTCGACGGGTTCTCGACGGAGATGGTCGTGCCGCCGCGCAGGACAACCTCATAAATCACAGTCGGCGCCGTGGTGATGAGGTCCATGTCGAATTCGCGCTCGAGACGCTCCTGCACGATTTCCATGTGCAGCAGGCCCAGGAAGCCGCAACGGAAACCGAAGCCCAGTGCTTGCGAGACTTCCGGCTCGTATTGCAGCGACGCGTCGTTGAGCTTGAGCTTTTCGAGCGATTCGCGCAGCGCGTCGTACTGGTTGGCTTCGACCGGATACAGGCCCGCGAATACCTGCGGCTTGACTTCCTTGAAGCCCGGCAGCGGCTCGGGCGCCGGCTTGGTCGTGGTTGTCACCGCATGCGTGACGGTGTCGCCCACCTTGGCCGCGTGCAGTTCCTTGATGCCCGAGATGATGAAGCCCACCTGGCCGGCCGAGAGCGACTCGCGCTGTTGCGAGCGCGGTGTGAACACGCCCACCTGCTCGACGGGATATGTCGCACCCGTCGCCATCAACTGGATCTTCTCCTTCGGCTTGAGCGTGCCGTTGACCACGCGCACGAGCATCACCACGCCAACGTAGTTGTCGAACCACGAGTCGATGATCAGCGCCTGCAGCGGGCCGCTCGCATCGCCCTTGGGCGGCGGCACCTTCGCGATGAGGGCTTCGAGCACGTCCTCCACGCCGAAGCCGGTCTTGGCCGAGCAACGCACGGCGTCGACGGCTTCGATGCCGATGACGTCCTCGATTTCCTGAATCGCGTTCTCCGGCTCGGCCGAGGGCAGGTCGATCTTGTTGAGCACCGGCACGACTTCCACCCCAAGCTCGATGGCCGTGTAGCAGTTCGCCACCGTCTGGGCCTCCACGCCCTGCGAGGCGTCGACGACGAGCAGCGCCCCTTCGCAGGCGGATAGCGAGCGGCTCACTTCATAAGAGAAGTCGACGTGTCCCGGGGTGTCGATGAGGTTCAGGTTGTAGACCTTGCCGTCGCGCGCCTTGTATTGCAGCGCCGCGGTCTGTGCCTTGATGGTGATGCCGCGCTCGCGCTCGAGGTCCATCGAGTCGAGGACCCGGGCTTCCATTTCACGATCGGACAAACCGCCGCTCAACTGGATGATGCGATCGGCCAGGGTCGATTTCCCATGGTCGATGTGGGCGATGATCGAAAAATTGCGAATGTGGTCCATGAGGCGGGCTATAGAAAAGTCGGTGCCATCGGATTCGGCTCGGCAGCGGCTTTCGAGAGAATCGGCAAACACGATATTTTAGCCGAAAGCGCGCCCATTCCGTCTGAAATCGCGCGCATCGCAGCGTTATATCGGCAATCACGGGAAGGTCCGGGCGTGGGCTCCGAAATGGCGGCAGTGCGCGGCGTCAGGCCGCCCGCAGGGTCGGAACGGCGGCGAGGACGGCAGCGGCGTCGAACCGATAGCGGCACAGCTCGCGTTCGCCCAGCGCCAGTACGGGCACGATTTCGTCGTACTTCGCTTCCAGCGCCGGGTCGCTGTCGACGTCCACGATCGTGACGGAGAAATTCCACGCCGGTCGCATCGCTTCGAGCGCCGCGAGCATGTCATCGCACAGGTGACACCACTTGCGGCCGTAAAGCGTGAGCGCCGGCGCGGTCATGGGGTGGTCGTCGACTTACTTGGCCGGCGTGCGCGGGCGCAGCGGCACGAACTGCGTGGCGTCGCCGCGGCGCACGAGGATCGGCACGAGACGCCTCGAATCGAGCGACTTGACCACTTCCTCGAACTGCTTGGCGCTGGTGATGTCGGCGTCGCCCACACGCAGGATGATGTCGCCCTGCTGCAGACCGGCGCGTCCGGCCGGACCTTCGGCGAGTTCGACCTGAACGCCGCCGCGCAGCTTCAGCTCCTTCTTCTGTGCGTCCGACAGGTCCGAGACGACCAACCCCAGTGCGTTCGGATGCGGCGCTTCGGCGCTGCCGCCCTGCGCCTTGGAGGCCTTCGGCGTGTCGGCGTCGGCCTCCGCGATCGTGATGCGCAGGTCCTGATTCTTGCCCTTGCGCAGCACTTGCAGCGTAGCGGTCGAGCCCGGCTTCGTCTCGCCGACCATGCGCGGCAGATCCGTCGCGTGGTCGACGGCACGCCCCTCGAACTTCATGATGATGTCGCCGGGCTGCACGCCCGCCTTCTCGGCCGGGCTGCCCGGCTCGACGCTGCGCACGAGTGCGCCCTGCGCGCGCGGCAGGCCGAGCGAATCGGCGACGTCCTTGCTGACCTCGCTGATCGCCACGCCGATGCGCCCGCGCACGACCTTGCCGGTCTTCTTGAGCTGATCGGCCACGCGCATGACTTCGTCGATCGGAATGGCGAACGAAATGCCCATGAAGCCGCCGGTCTGGCTGTAGATCATCGAGTTGATGCCTACGACCTCGCCGCGCATGTTGATGAGCGGACCGCCCGAGTTGCCGGGGTTGACCGCCACATCGGTCTGGATGAACGGCAGATAGTCGCCGGTGTCGCGCCCCTTGGCCGACACGATGCCGGCCGTCACCGTGTTCTCGAGGCCGAACGGCGAGCCGATGGCCACCACCCATTCGCCCACGCGCAGCCTGTTGGAGTCGCCCACCGGCACCGTGGGCAGATCCTTGGCTTCGACCTTGACCACGGCGACGTCGGTGCGCTTGTCCGCACCAATCAGCTTTGCCTTGAACTCGCGCTTGTCGGTGAGCGTGACGTAGATGCTGTCGGCGCCATCGACGACGTGAGCATTGGTGAGGATATAGCCGTCAGCCGACACGATGAAACCGGAGCCCACGCCGCTGTTCTGCTCTTCGTCGGGCTGCGGCTGGCCGCGCTTGGGCGCACCGCCCTTCGGGCCCGGCTGCGGCAGAGGCACGCCGAAGAAACGGCGGAACAGCTCGGCCATGTCGTCGTCCATGCCCGGCGGCAGGCCGCGCTGAGTGCGGCTCACTCGCTCGGTCGTGCGAATGTTCACGACGGCGGGGCCGACCCGGTCGACGAGTTGAGTGAAGTCGGGCAGATTGGTGACGAGCGGCGCGTTCGACGCCGACGCCGGAGCGGCAAAGGCGGCGGGTGCGCCCGCCAGTTGCGCGGCAATGGCGCCGCCGAGAATGACACGAAGCAGGAGAGTCTTCTTCATTGGAAGATCGTGATGCGCGATAGTCTGGGAATCCCTGAGGACGGCCCGGCATCCGACACGGGCGTCGCGTCTCGATGCGCCTGGCTGCCCGGGCCGCGCCGTCGCCGGTCGCGGCCCACCCGACAGCCGGTCACTTCGCCGGCTGTTTGTACTCGATGCTACTGGCGAACTGTTGCAGCGTGGCCTGCGGCACCTCGCCCAGCAAGGTCAGCCAATAGTCGCCGTAGCGCTTGATGAGGATGTTCGTCGCCCCCGCGCTACCGTGGCCTTCCTTGCGCTCACGCGTGGCCGGCTCGATAAACACCGAAAGGCCGGCCATGCCGTCGGAATATACCACCTGCTGGACTTCGAGCGGCTTGCCCTCGGCGCTCGAGCGCATTGTGCGGCGCACCTCGCGAACCGCCTTGAATCCTGGCACCTTCTTGTCGACGTCGATGCTCCAGCCGGCGTCGGACAGATGCGTCGGCGCGATCTGCGGCTTGATCACGTGCCAGCCATGCGTGGCCTGGATGGCGTGCAGGATGCGCGCCTTCTCGGTGGGCACGCCGATCGAAATCTGCGAGAAGGCCGCCTGCTCGAGCAGATGCCCCTCGGCATCGAGGGTCTGCGCACGCAGCAGCAGGCCCGTATTGCGGTCCGCCCACAAGCGGTAGCCGAAGCGGTAGTCGTCCCTCGGCGTGAGTTCGATCACCATGCAGTCGAAGCCAGCCATACGTTCGTTGGGCAACACCTTCGGCGCGTAGTAGTCGAGAACGTCGCGATTGGGCGTGGCGAGCAGGGCCGGGAACGAGTCCTTGCTCTCGCGTTTTTCCTGGAAGACGGTCTTCTGTTCGGGGATCAGCGTGTAGACGTCTTCATTCTGGCGAAGAATGCGGCGCTGACGGCCGTCGAGCGTCTCGAGTTCTTCGAATTCGTTCCCCTTGTCGGCAAAGTGACTGATCTTCGACGAACGCATGGTCGAACCACGCTGATAAACGAAGGTGCCGATGTAGTTCTGCGTCTGCGCCGCGCGATGGATCTTCGTGAGCCACGCACCGACTTCCCGGCGCTCGATCAGCGGATCGGAGGCCGACGAAGCCTGCGCCCACGCCTGCGTTTGCAGCGTGGTCGCGAGCAGAAAAGCAAAGAGGAAGAAAGTGCGCCCGAAGGGCGCACGCGGCAAGGATTCGGTACTCAGACGCTGCATTTATTCGTCCGCTTGCGCCGAGGCTCGCATGTAGGGGGAGACACCCTGGCCGATCGGCGCCGGGGCATATTGCTGATGCGCCGCCAGATACTGGTCGAGACGCGCATCGCGCAACACGATCAGGTCGTTCGTCGCGCCGGCGCTCGCGCCATTGGCCGCCACCGCCGTCTGCGGCTGCTGGGTGAGCGCCACACGCGTGAGGCTGGAGCCGGCGGCGGCTGGCGTTGCCGTCTGGGCCAGTACTTGCGGCTGGGCGCCGCCTGCCGGATGGTCCTGCAGACGCGGCACCACCACCCACGACAGCGCAGCGACCGCTGCCGCGGCGGCAGCCGTCGGCAGTACACGGCGAACACGCAGGAAAGGATTGATTCGCGTGACGCGCGAGCCCGTCGCTTTCGCGCCTTGCCCGGCATTGGCCTGGGCGTCGGCCAGCGCGGCCGGCGCGAGCAGATGCGGCTCGGCTTCGAGGCGCGCGGCGAAGGAGGCCATGAAGGCCGACTCCGAACGCGGCAGCGTCAGCTCATCGGAACGCAGTGCGTCCCCGATCAGATGGTACTCGTCCCACAGAGGCCGGCCAGAGGTGTCGGCCTCGTCCAGCAGGGCAGCCAGCTCGTCCGGATCGAATTCCCCGTCCATCAACGCGGAAATCCGCTCGGCTTGCAGCCCCCGCTGCGTTTGCACCGTCGCTGATCCCATGATATCCCCCAACGAAAATAACTTCCCCGGCGGCGCGCTCACCAGCGCTTGCCGTCAGGCGTGTCCAGCAGCGGCCGCAACCGGCTGGCAATCGCTTCACGCGCCCGGAAAATTCGCGAACGGACCGTTCCGATCGGGCACCCCATGGCTTCGGCGATCTCTTCGTAGCTCAACCCCTCGATTTCCCGCAGGGTAATTGCCGTCCGAAGTTCATCGGGCAAAGCCTCCATCGCTGTGTTGACGGTCTGAGCAATCTGCTTGCTCATCAGCATCGACTCAGGCGTGTTGATATCCCTTAGTTGATCGGCCTCGGCAAAAGTTTCAGCTTCTTCAGCGTTTGCTTCAGTCGAAGTCGGCGCACGGCGGCCCTGCGTCGCAAGGTGGTTTTTCGCCGTGTTGACAGCAATACGATACAACCAGGTGTAGAACGCCGACTCGCCGCGAAACTGCGGCAAGGCACGGTAGGCCTTGATGAAGGCCTCCTGCGTCACATCCTCGACCTCGGCGGCGTCGCGAACGAGTCGCGACACGAGGCGGATGATCTTGCGGTGATATTTCGCGACCAACAGCTCGAAGGCGGCTTTGTCGCCCTTTTGCACGCGCTCGACGAGCGCCTGGTCGATTTCTCGTTCACTCACCTGATATGGATCCGTATTTTCTCTGATCTGTAAGCCCGGCACGGGCCCGTTTGCACCCCGGCAGCGCATGGCCGCCGCGGCTGGAAGTGTCTGTAACGCCGCACGCCCGGGCACACTCACCGGAGCGTGGGTCAGCGGGACGGGACGCCTGCGCGGCGTCCCGCGAACTTAGACGCGCTGGAAGACCAGCGTGCCGTTAGTCCCGCCAAATCCGAAAGAGTTCTTCAATGCGACGTCGATTTTCAGGTCGCGGGCCACGTTTGCGCAGTAGTCCAGGTCGCACTCGGGGTCCTGATTGAAGATGTTGATCGTCGGCGGCGACTTCTGATGATGCACGGCCAGCACGGTAAACACCGACTCCAGGCCGCCCGCGCCACCCAGCAGGTGGCCGGTCATCGACTTGGTCGAGTTCACCACGACCTTCCTGGCGTCGTCGCCCATCAGGCGCTTGATGGCCACCGTCTCGGCGATGTCGCCCAGCGGCGTGGACGTGCCGTGCGCGTTCACGTAGTTGACGGCGTCGGCATTGAGGCCGGCGTCGCGCAGCGCATTCTTCATCGCACGCAGCGCGCCGTCGCCGTCCTCGCACGGTGCCGTCATGTGGTTCGCGTCGGCGCTCATGCCGAAGCCCGTGATTTCGGCGTAGATCTTCGCACCGCGCGCTTTCGCGTGCTCGTACTCTTCGACCATCATCACGCCCGCGCCCTCGCCCAGCACGAAGCCGTCGCGGTCGCGATCCCACGGACGGCTCGCCGTCACCGGGTCGTCGTTACGCGTGGACAGCGCGGTCATCGCGGCGAAACCGCCGATGCCCAGCGGCGACACCGTCGCTTCGGCACCGCCGGCGAGCACGGCGTCCGCGTCGCCATACTGGATCATGCGCGCGGCCTGGCCAATGCAGTGCAGACCGGTCGTGCACGCCGTGACGATCGCGAGGTTCGGGCCCTTCAGGCCGTACTTGATCGACAGATGGCCGGAGATCATGTTGATGATCGAACCGGGCACGAAGAAAGGGGAAATCTTGCGCGGTCCACCCTGGAGCAGATCGGTCTGGGTGTCTTCGATCATCGGCAGGCCGCCGATACCCGAGCCGACCAGCACGCCGATGCGTTCAGCGTTCTCTTCGGTGACTTGCAGGCCGCTGTCTTCAAAGGCCTGAATGCCGGCGGCGAGACCGTAATGGATGAACGTGTCCATGCGGCGCGCTTCTTTGGCCGACAGGTACTTCTCGGTCTCGAAGTTTTTGACTTCGCCCGCAAAGCGCACCTTGTGGGCGCTTGCATCGAACTTCGTGATGTTAGCGATGCCCGAACGGCCCGCGACCAGATTCTCCCAACCTTCGGCAACAGTGTTGCCGACCGGCGAGATCAGGCCCAGACCGGTAATGACGACGCGACGACGACTCACGATACTCCCCTTCTTCTGCTGGGTCATACAAAACAAAAGCCACAGAGGCGACAGGGTCCGACCCTGTGCTCCCTGCGGCTGACAGGCGTGCCTGGCACCGGGAAACCGGTCGGCACCCCGGCCGGCCAGTGATCCGTGGGCCCTTAGGCCTTCTGGGCGGCCTGGATGTAATCGATGGCTTGTTGCACCGTGGTGATCTTCTCGGCTTCCTCGTCCGGGATTTCCGTCTCGAACTCTTCTTCCAGGGCCATCACCAGCTCGACCGTATCGAGCGAATCGGCGCCCAGGTCGTTCACGAAGCTGGATTCGTTCTTGATTTCGGCCTCGGCAACGCCAAGTTGTTCCGCGACGATCTTCTTGACGCGTTGCTCAATGTTATCCATTCAAACCCTCCGGGGTAGTTAGTTCAGACAAGTGCGCGCATTTTAACAGGTTTGCCGTGCAAAGTTAGCCTGCGCCAAATAATGTTCAACGCCGCGCAAAATCGCGCAATTCTATCGCAATTTGCGCGAACAACCATCAATTCATGAACATGCCGCCGTTCACGTGGAGCGTCGTGCCGGTGATGTAGCCGGCCTGCGGCGACGCGAGGAACGCCACGGCGTTCGCGATATCTTCCGGTGCGCCGAGGCGTCCCAGGGGAATCCGCGCCTTGAGCGCTTCATGCTGCGCTTCGCCGAGCGCCTTGGTCATGTCGGTGTCGATGAAGCCCGGCGCCACGCAGTTGACCGTGATGTTTCGGCTGCCGATCTCGGCGGCGAGCGAGCGCGACATGCCGGCAACGCCGGCCTTGGCGGCGGCGTAGTTCGCCTGCCCCGGGTTGCCGGCCGACCCAACCACCGACGTGACGTTGATGATGCGGCCGCTGCGGGCCTTCATCATCGGCTTGATCACGGCACGCGAGAGGCGGAAGATCGCCTTCAGGTTGGTGTCGATCACGTCGTCCCACTCGTCGTCCTTCATGCGCATCGCGAGGTTATCGCGCGTGATGCCGGCATTATTGACGAGGATGTCGAGCTTGCCGTGCTGCTTGAGAATGTCGTCGAGCGCGGCGGCCACGCCTTCGGCGTCGGTCACGTTCAGGACGATGCCCTTGCCGGCGAGGCCGGCTTCGGCGAAGTAGGCATCGATGCCCCGGGCGCCGCTTTCGCTTGTAGCCGTGCCCACGACCGTGGCGCCCTGACGGGCGAGTTCGAGGGCGATGGCGCGGCCGATGCCGCGCGAGGCGCCCGTCACCAGCGCCACGAGGTTGTCGAGTTGCTTGCTCATGTCAGAAATATCCTGTCTGTGACTTACGCCAGCTGGCCGCGCACGTCGGCGAGCGAGGCCGGATCGGTAATCGCCAGGCCGGTCAGATTGCCGTCGATACGCTTGGTCAGACCGGTCAGCACCTTGCCCGGGCCGCACTCCACCACTTGACTCACGCCTTGCGCCGCGAGCCACTTGACCGACTCGACCCAGCGCACCGGCGCAGCAGCCTGACGCACGAGGGCGTCCTTGATGCGCGCCACGTCCGTCTCCACGGCCACGTCGACGTTGTTGACGAGCGGGATCTGCGGTGCGCTGAACGTCACGTTCGCGAGGTACTCGCGCAGACGATCCGACGCAGGCTTGAGCAGCGACGAGTGGAACGGCGCCGACACCGGCAGCACGAGCGCGCGCTTGGCACCCGCCGCCTTGGCCAGTTCGCAGGCCTTCTCGACGCCGGCTTTCGCCCCGGCGATCACGACCTGTGCCGGCGCATTGAAGTTGACGGCTTCGACCACGCCCGCCGCCGACGCTTCGGCGCAGACGTTGCGAACCGTGTCGTCATCGAGCCCCAGGACGGCGGCCATGCCGCCCTGCCCGACCGGCACGGCGTCCTGCATGGCCTGCGCGCGAAAGCGCACGAGCGGCACGGCGTCCTTGAACGCGATCACGCCCGCTGCGACCAGCGCGGTGTACTCGCCCAGGCTGTGACCGGCCACGAACGCCGGCTTGGCGCCGCCCTCGGCAAGCCACGCGCGATACATCGCGTAGGCGGCCGTGAGCATCACCGGCTGCGTGTTGGTCGTCAGATTGAGGGCCTCGGCCGGGCCTGCCGCGATCAGCTGGGCCACGTCCTGCCCGAGGGCGTCCGAAGCCTCGGCCAGCGTCTCGCGCACGATGGCGTTGTCCGCAAAGGCGTCGAGCATGCCGACCGATTGGGAACCTTGTCCCGGGAAAACGAAAGCGAATGTCATGGCGCTGGTTTTACAGTCAATTTTTCAGAAACATGGCGGCGTGGTATCGCGCGTCGGTGTGATGCACCGGGGAGCTCCCCCGACACGTGGGCCGCGCCGCCATGCGCGGCGGGCGCCGCGTGGCGCTCAGGCGCCGGAACGCTTACATGCGGAACAACACCGCGCCCCACGTAAAGCCGCCGCCCACGCCTTCGATCATGACGTTCTGGCCCGGCTTGACGCGCCCGTCCCGCACGGCGACGTCGAGCGCGAGCGGAATCGAGGCGGCGGAGGTGTTGCCATGCTGGTCGACGGTGACGACCATCTTGTCTTCGGACAGCCCGAGCTTGCGGGCCGTGCTCGACATGATGCGCAGATTGGCCTGGTGCGGAATCAGCCAGTCGATCGCCGACTGCTCCAGCCCGGCCTTATCCAGGGCCTCTTGGGCCACTTTTTCCAGCACTTTGACGGCCAGCTTGAACACGGCCTGACCATCCATATAGAGGAACGCCTCACCGCGCACGGCGCCGGCGTCCACGTTGCCCGGCACGCACAGGATGTTCGCGTAGCTGCCGTCGGCGTGCAGGGCGCTCGACAGAATGCCCGGCTCGCCCGACGCCTGCAGCACGACCGCACCCGCGCCGTCGCCGAAAAGCACGCACGTGGTGCGATCGTTGAAGTCGAGAATGCGGGAGAACGTTTCGGCGCCGATGACGAGCACGTTCTTGTACGCGCCCGAGCGGATGAAGTTGTCCGCCGTGGCCATCGCGTAGGCGAAACCCGAGCAGACGGCCTGCACGTCGAACGCGGCACAGCCGTTGGTGATGCCGAGCTTGTTCTGCACGAGGCAGGCCGTGCTCGGGAAGACGAAATCGGGCGTCGAGGTCGCGACGATGATCAGGTCGACCTGCCCGGCCTCCAGTCCGGCCATCTCGAGCGCACGCTTGGCGGCCCCCACGGCCATGTCGCTGGTCGTCTGTTCCGGCGCGGCGAAATGGCGGGCCTTGATGCCGGTACGGGCAACGATCCACTCGTCGCTCGTTTCGATGCCGCGCGTGGCGAGCTCGTCGGCCAACTGCTGATTGGTCACGCGTCGTGCCGGCAGGTAGCTGCCGGTACCGACGACACGGGAATGAATCGCGGACTGGGTCATCTTATGATCGGTTAGCGCGCCGGGACGGGGCCGCCTGGCTCAGAGCGCCGGGATGGCGCTCACGGGCTTGGTGTCCTGGAGCTGGGTCTGATTCTCTTGCATGGCGTGCGACAGGCGCTCGAGCACGCCGTTGCGAACTGCATCATAGCCGCGTTTGATAGCCCATTCAAACGAATAGGCGTCTGCCGAGCCATGGCTCTTGATGACGAGCGCCCGCAGTCCGAGCAGCGCCGCACCGTTGTAGCGGCGGTGATCGACGCGGTGTTTGAAGCGCGTGAGAATCGGCAGCGCAACGACGGCGATCAGCTTGGTCCACCACGTGCGGGTGAATTCTTCGCGGATCATGTCGCCGAGCATCTGGGCAAGCCCTTCGGAGGTCTTGAGCGCGACGTTGCCCACGAATCCGTCGCACACGACGATGTCGGTCGTGCCGCGATAGATGTCGTTGCCCTCCACGTTGCCGTAGAAGTTCAGCGTGGAGCCGCGCAGCAGCTCGCCCGCCTGCTTGATGACGTCGTTGCCCTTGATCACTTCCTCGCCGATGTTGAGCAGGCCGATCGACGGCCGCTCCTTGCCGTCGACCGCCGCAACGAGCGCATGGCCCATCTCGGCGAATTGCAGCAGGTGGGTCGGCTCGCAATCCACGTTGGCGCCCAGATCGAGCATGGTGGTGTAGCCGCCCTTCTGATTGGGCAGCACCGTGGCGATGGCCGGGCGCTCGATGCCGGGCAGCGTTTTGAGCACATAGCGCGAGACGGCCATCAGCGCGCCGGTGTTGCCGGCGGACACGCAAGCCTGCGCGCGCGCGTCCTTGACCAGATTGAGCGCCACACGCATCGAGGAGTCTTTCTTCTTGCGCAGGGCGGTCTCGACCGAGTCGTCCATGGCGACGACTTCGCTCGCATTGACCACGGACAGCCGCGGGTGATCCGCCACGCGCAGCTTCGCGAGCTGTGCGTTGATGATCTCCTGCTGCCCGACCAGCACAAGTTCGACGTCGTCGGTGGATTGCACGAAGCGCACCGCGGCCGGCACCGTCACCGATGGGCCGTGATCTCCGCCCATGCAATCGATCGTCAGGGTGACTGTCATGTCGACGTGATTGGCTTGCGGTACAGGTAACAAAAAAAGCGGCAGGATGAGTGCCGCTTTTGCCACATCGGACGATCAAACAGCGCCATGATGGGCGCGTATCGCCTGTTGGGCCGAGTTAGTCGTTCTTGGTCTTGATGACCTTGCGACCACGGTAGAAACCGTTCGGCGAGATGTGGTGACGCAGGTGCGTCTCACCCGACGTCGGCTCGACGGCGGTCGCCGGCGCGGTCAGGAAATCGTGCGAACGGTGCATGCCGCGCTTCGACGGCGACTTCTTGTTCTGTTGAACGGCCATGATAACTCCTCAAAATATCGCGAAATTTTAACACAGTTCGAGCGCCGCCCTACGGTGTCGGCCTGCCGGCCCGCCCTGTGCGACTAACGCAAACATGTACTTTGGTGAGCCGGAAATCCGGCCGCACATTACTTTCCGTCCTTGTCCGGCGAGCGCTTGAGCGCTGCCAGCGCCGCGAACGGAGACGGCTTATCCTCTTCTTCGGGCGCGGGTTCCGGTTCGGCCAACCCGTCGCTGCCCGTGGCCAGGCTATCGTGAACACTCGGACAAACCTCGTGCTTGGGAACGATCGGCAGGGCCAACAGCAATTCTTCCTCGATCAGCTCGCGCAGATCGAAATGTTTCGAGCCGACCAGCGCCTCGAGCTCGTCTTCGTCGAGCGGGCGGGCTTCGGCCGCAGCCTCGTCGCGCACGATCTCGAAGGTCGTCTGCGAGTCGAGCGGCTCCTGGTACGGCGTGAGGCAACGCTGGCACTCGAGCCACATCGGCCCTTTGACCGAGAGCGTCAGGAACTGCGCCACCGCCGGCTTGCCGTCTGCGCGCAGCACCTGCTCTTCAGCGCCTTCGGCGCGCCAGTGAAACACGCCCCTCGCACGGTCGGACGCCGAGACTTCGGCGGGCACTTCGGTTACCATGCGCGGCAACGCCGCAAGTTGCACGTCGCCTTCCGCCACCCGGCCGGTACGCGCGAATTCGAACAGATCGACGATATATTCGCTCATCACGCTCATCCTTGCCTTGGCGCATCTGGCCGCGAATTTCACGCCCCGACTGGCTCGCCGCGCCTTGATCCGACGCCGTTTTCCGGCATTCGAACCCGTATCGCGCGAACCGGCGGGACCGAGCGCCAGATTGCAAAAGCCGTGAATTCTAAATAGTTTTTCGTTTCTCGTCAAACACTTAAACCGATGACCGCACAGCCCCTGCCATCGCTGATCCTGGCCTCCGGATCGCGCTATCGCCGCGAACTGCTCGAGCGCCTGCGCCTGCCGTTTACCGTCGTCGCCCCGGACATCGACGAGGCGCCCGCCGCCGGCGAAACCCCGCACGACACGTCGCTGCGTCTGGCGCGCCAGAAGGCGCGGGCCGTGGCCGAGCACCATCCCGAGGCCATCGTCATCGGCGCCGACCAGGTCGCCACATTCGAAGGACGCCAGATCGGCAAACCCGGCAACTTCGAGAACGCCATGTCGCAACTGCGCGACATGCGCGGCAAAGTCGTCGAATTTCACTCCGCACTTTGCGTGCACGACGCCCGCAACGGCAAGAGCCAGGCAAAGGACGTGGTCACGCGCGTGAAGTTTCGCGACCTGCCCGACGACGTGCTCGCCGCCTACCTGCACGCCGAGACGCCTTACGACTGCGCCGGCAGCGCCAAGTCCGAAGGGCTGGGCATCATGCTGCTGGAAACCATCGAGAACGACGACCCGACGGCCCTCATCGGCCTGCCGCTCATCGCCCTCACGACGATGTTGATGCAGGCAGGGGTTCGCCTACCCGGGCCGGGGCTGCCGGGAGGCCGGGCATGAGCGGCACGCTGTACCTGATTCCCAACACGCTCGGCGCGAACACCCGCGGCGGGTTGCCGGCCGTGCTGCCCGAGGACGTCCGCGCCGTGGCCGCGGGCCTGAAGTACTTCGTCGGCGAACAGGCCAAGAGCACGCGCGCGTTCCTGAAACTGGTCGGGGCCAGCACGCCGATTCAGGAAATCGATATCCGCGAGCTGAACGTCAATACGCCGCAGGCGGCCGTCGACGCCCTGCTCGCCCCCATTCTGGCCGGCGCAGATGGCGGCCTCGTGTCGGAAGCGGGTTGCCCTGCCGTCGCGGACCCCGGCGCGCTGCTGGTGCGCCGCGCGCACGAGAAAGGCGTGCGCGTCGTGCCGTTCGTCGGGCCGAGCTCCATTCTGCTGGCCCTGATGGCCAGCGGGCTGAACGGCCAGAGCTTCGCGTTTCACGGCTATGTGCCGACGGATGCCGGCGAACGCGCCAAGCGCCTGCGCGACCTGGAACAGCGCTCGCGCAAGGAAAAACAGACGCAGATCTTCATCGAGACGCCCTACCGCAACAAGGCCATGCTCGATGCGTTGCTGCAGCACTGCGACGCCTCCACGCTCCTGTGCGTGGCCGTCGACGTGACGCAAGACGGCGAGCAGATCGTCACCCATCGCGTCAAAGGTTGGCCGCAGGCGCGCGTCGAACTTCACAAACGGCCCGCGATCTTCCTGTTTCTCGCGCAATAATCGGCCAACGCGCCACTGCGCCGCCCTTCCGTGCTCGCGGCGACCGCCGCAAAACGAGACAGCGCCCCACGAAAATCGGAATTTCCGTGGGGCGCTGTCGTAACGCCTGCCGGTCGTCGCGATGCGACGCCGGTTACTTGAGCGTCAGGGCCGATCCCATCATCATCGTCTTCATGGCGGCTTCCCCGACGGCCGCGCCGAACCGGCGCGCAACGCGCTCGGGGAGGTTTTCCTTGACGGTGTAGTCGACCAGATCGGGGGCCTTGAGCACATCGCGCGCGACCGAATCGACAGTGCCGAGCCCGTCGGCCAAGCCGAGATCGACGGCGCGCTGGCCCGTCCAGAACAGGCCGCTGAAGAGGTCCGGATCGTCCTTGAGGCGATTGCCACGCCCCTTCTTCACGGCGCCGATGAACTGTTGATGCACCTGCTCGAGCATGTCGAGCGCGTAGGTCTTTTGCTGTTCGGTCTGCGGCGAGAACGGATCGAGGAAACCCTTGTTGCGCCCCGCCGTCAGCAGGCGACGCTCGACGCCGAGTTTGTCCATCAGCCCGGTGAAGCCGAAGCCGTCCATCAGAACGCCGATGGAGCCGACGATGCTCGCCTTGTCGACGTAGATCTTGTCGGCCGCCGCCGCCACGTAGTAACCGCCGGAGGCGCAGATCTCCTCGACCACGACATACAGCGGCTTCTTCGGGTATTTCGCTCGCAACCGCGCGATGTCGTCGTAGATCATGCCGGCCTGCACCGGACTCCCGCCGGGACTGTTGATGCGCAGGATCACGCCGGCGGCCGACGAATCCTCGAAAGCCGATTCCAGCGCCGAGTTGATTTTCGACGCGCTGGCCTGTCCATCCGGAGAGATCTCGCCCGTCAGCGTGACGAGCGCCGTGTGTTTGCCCGACGCGGAGCCGGTCGAGGTCGACGCGCCGTCGAAGTCGAAAATCGACCAGACGATAAGGGCGAAGATCGCCAGCGTCAGCAGTCGGAAGAAAATCTTCCAGCGGCGCGCGGCCCGCTGCTCGCGGATGCCGGCCATCAATACCTTCTCGAGCATCTCGCGCTCCCAGGGCTTCACCGCGTGGGGATCGCGACCGGCGACACCACCATTGCCCGCGGGCGGACGCCCACCGGGCGGCGGGAAACCAGGTTCGGTGCGAGACGAGTCGGGCGGCAGGGAGTCGGCCATACGTTATCCAGAAATACTTCGATGAATACTTCGACGATGAGCGAGCGATACACGCAGTATGGTGAGCGAGCCGTCAGCGCGCGGGTGTCGCCGGGTCCGGCGCCTCGATATGGGCGTCGGGCCACCAGACGACCATGGTCCCCGCGGGCTGCCCGTCATCGGCTTCGGCGGGCCGCTCTTCGACCCGCACCGGCCGCAGCGCCCCGCCGCGGCACGGGCCGCCGACGCAATGACCGGTATCCGGCTCGTAGGTCGCACCATGCGTGGCGCACATCAAGTATAAGCCCGACGTCTCGAAGAACTGCCCCTCCGACCAGTCCAGCTCCATGGGCACGTGCGCACATTGATTGAGGTAGCCGTAAACGCGCCCTTCGTAACGAATCACGAACGCGGGCGTCGGGTGCCCGCCCACGAGCACCTCGAAGCGCACGCCGCGGCCGCCGTCCTCAAGCGCGGCGCCCGGGCAGATGGGCTGCGGCGTGGCGGCGTCGCTCACACGCGCTCCAGCAACCATTCGCGCAACTCTCCCACGCTGTTCGCACAGTACGCCGGCTCGAGCGCCACGAGTTGCTCGCGGGGATGCGCGCCGCCGTAGGCCACGGCCACGCCGGCAGCCCCGGCGCTGCGCGCCATCTGCAGATCGTGCGTCGTGTCGCCGATCATGACCGTGCGGCGCAGGTCCTGGCCGAGCTCGCGCGTCAGTTCCTGCAGCATGGCCGGGTGCGGCTTGGAGAACGTCTCGTCCGCGCAACGCGTCGCGTCGAACATTCGCATGAGCCCCGCCGATTCGAGGGCCCGGTTCAGGCCGACGCGCGACTTGCCCGTCGCGACGGCCAGAAAACGGCCGCGCGAGCGTAACTCTTCGAGCAACTCCCGAATGCCGGCGAACAGCACCGTCTCCTTGTCGCCTATCAGATAGTGAAAACGATAGCGCTCGGACAGGCGCGGATAGTGCGCCGGGTCGAGCGAGGGCACCGCCATCTGGAGGGCGTCGCGCAATCCGAGCCCGATCACATGGCTGGCCAGCTCGTCGGTCGGCACGGGCAGGCCGAGATCGCGGCAGGCCGCCTGGATGCAACGGGTAATGGTGGGCGTCGAATCCATCAACGTCCCATCCCAGTCGAACACGACCAGATCGAATTCAGTGCTTGGCATCGCCTCAGGCGCCTCGAAGTTGATTCAGGAATTGCTCACATTCTGGCGGCAACGCCGCTTCCAGCGCAATTGGCGTGTCCAGCACGGGGTGCGTGAACCGCAGTCGCCACGCATGCAGGAACATGCGCTTGATGCCGGGCTTCGCCCCAGGGCGGGCGAGCGACTTGTTCAGCGTGAAGTCGCCATACTTGTCATCGCCCACGATAGGCGTGCCGCAATGCGCCAGATGAACGCGAATCTGATGGGTCCGCCCCGTTTTCAGTTCCGCTTCCAGCAAGGTATAGGGCGGCAACGTTTCCACCATGCGAAATACCGTATGTGACGCCTGGCCGTCTTCCTGCACACGCACACGCCGCTCCCCTTGCGCGGTGACATATTTATATAGGGGCGCCTTGACCGAGCGCTGGCGCTCGCGCCATGCCCCACTCACGCACGCGAGGTAGCGCTTGTCCATTCGGTTGTGGCGAATCTGCTCGTGCATGCCGACCAGGGCGGCGCGCTTCTTGGCAAGCAGCAGAATGCCCGACGTTTCCCGGTCGAGCCGATGCACGAGTTCCAGGAACTTCTGTTGCGGCATGGCCCGGCGCAGTTGCTCGATCACGCCAAACGACACCCCGCTGCCTCCATGCACGGCCACGCCGGCCGGCTTGTCGACCGCCAGCAGGTAGTCGTCCTCGAACAACACGGGGAATGTGGCAGCCGGCACATGGGCCGGGGCGTCGTCGGCGGCGGACGCCGCGACACGGACCGGCGGAATGCGGACGATATCGCCTAGGGCAAGTCGATAGGCGGCGTCTACTCGCCCTTTGTTCACGCGGACTTCGCCGCTACGCAGAATGCGATAGACGTGGCTTTTTGGTACTCCCTTGCACTCGCGCAGGAGAAAATTATCGATACGTTGCCCGGCCGAGCCGTCGTCGACCTCGACGAGCCGAACCTGCGGCGCCGACGCCGGCACAACCATTTTCTGCCGACTTTTGCCTAACTCATTCATTATGAATATAATTTGCCCAACAGAGATGGCGGTAGCGGGAATCATGCCAAATCCCCACCTCTGTCGGTGCATACCCCAAAACGGTATTTTACTTGCACCCCGGGCAGGCTGCTCGTCCGGTGACCCTGGAGCAGCGAGCGCACGCACGTCACGCAGCGTCGGCAGGAAGTTGGCCCACAGGCCGCTTCGGTCGCAACGCGCGGGACGCGGATAGAGTCGGTGGTTATAGAATTTTTTGGCGATCAGCCCGAACTCCATTGTTCGAGCTGATCGCTTTGTGAATATCGTTCGCGTAATAGTCGAGATTGAGGCGCCGCCACAAGAAGAATAAGTGTCGGCAGGCGCCCCGAGAAAATGTTGATGAAGTTTCTCGTCCAGTTTCTCCTGGTACGGACTGCAAGCCCGAAGTGATCCGCGCCGCGCCGGAGTTTTCCGGCACGTCGGCGAATCGGGGTGAGCGCGAAGACATATTCGCAGGCGCCTTTGCGTCCGTTGGCCTCATCGCCCGGACCCCCCGGCAATTCTTCCACTCCCGGCTCGAACCTCGCGTGTTGGATAACTCGAGTGATACGTGCCCGACGCACTGCGCATTGGCAGCTGCGGCGGGTGGGAGTCGTTTTCATGAAACGCATGTTGTTCAACGCCACGCAGCAGGAAGAGCTGCGCGTGGCCATCGTCGATGGGCAAAAACTCATCGACATCGATATCGAGACGGCCGGACGCGAGCAGCGTAAAGGCAATATCTACAAGGGTGTCATCACCCGTATCGAACCCTCTCTCGAAGCCTGCTTCGTCAACTACGGCGAAGGCCGCCACGGCTTTCTGCCATTCAAGGAAGTCGCCCGCGCGTACTTCCGCGACGGCGCCGATGTGCGCAATGCGCGCATCCAGGACGCCCTCTCCGAAGGCCAGGAACTCATCGTTCAGGTCGAAAAGGAAGAGCGCGGCAACAAGGGTGCAGCACTCACCACCTTCATTTCGCTGGCCGGCCGCTATCTGGTCCTGATGCCGAACAACCCGCGCGGCGGTGGCGTGTCGCGCCGCATCGAGGGCGAAGATCGTCAGGAACTGCGCGAAACCATGGCGCAGCTCGAACTGCCGGAAGGCATGAGCATCATCGCCCGCACCGCGGGTATCGGCCGCTCGGCCGAAGAACTGCAGTGGGACCTGAACTATCTGCTGCAACTGTGGCGCGCCATCGAAGGCGCCGCCCACAACATCGAACTGCCGCGCGACTCGGCGCTGATCTATCTCGAGTCGAGCCTCGTCATCCGCGCCATCCGCGACTATTTCCAGCCGGATATCGGTGAAATCCTCATCGATACGGAGGAAATCGCCGAGCAGGCACGCAACTTCATGCAGGTGGTCATGCCCGATCACCTCAACCGCGTGAAGCAATATCGCGACGACGTGCCGCTGTTCTCGCGTTTCCAGATCGAACACCAGATCGAGACGGCGTATTCGCGCCAGGTGCCGCTGCCCTCGGGCGGCGCGATCGTGATCGACCACACGGAAGCGCTCGTGTCGATCGACGTGAACTCGGCGCGCGCCACCAAGGGCGCCGACATCGAGGAAACCGCCCTGCGCACCAATCTGGAAGCGGCCGACGAGGTGGCACGCCAGTTGCGCCTGCGCGACCTGGGCGGCCTGATCGTGATCGACTTCATCGACATGGAGTCGGCCAAGAGCCAGCGCGAAGTCGAACAACGTGTGAAGGACGCGCTCAAGCACGACCGGGCGCGCGTCCAGATGGGCAAGATCTCGCGCTTCGGCCTGATGGAGCTCTCGCGCCAGCGCCTGCGTCCGTCGCTCTCGGAAGGCACGCACGTGACCTGCCCGCGCTGCAATGGCACCGGCCACATCCGCGACGCCGAATCGTCGGCGCTGCAAGTCCTGCGCATCATCCAGGAAGAAGCGATGAAGGAGCACACGGCAGCGATCCACTGCCAGGTGCCGGTCGAAGTCGCCGCGTTCCTGCTCAACGAAAAGCGCCAGGAAATCAACAAGATCGAAGCCCGCTTCAAGGTTGGCGTGCTGCTGATCCCGAACAAGCACCTCGAGACGCCGCATTACAAGCTCGAACGCCTGCGCTTCGACGATCCGCGCCTCGACGCGCCGAAGGCCAGCTACGCGCTCGCCGAGGAAGCCGCGCGTGCTTCGGAAGACGATCCGGCCGGCTACAGCAAGAAGAAGGAAGACGTCCGCCCGCGCCAGGAAGCTGCTGTGAAGGGCATCACGCCCGAGCAGCCGGCGCCGGCCGCCCAGCCGCGCGCCGAAGCGATCGTGCCGGCTGCGCCGGTGGCCGCACCGGCTCGCAGCGGGGGCTTCCTCGGTTTCGTGAAGCGTCTGCTCGGCCTCGAGCCGGCCGCACCGGCGCCGGTCAAGACCGAAGCGCCGGCCAAGCCGGCAGCGCGCGCGCCGCGTGAGCGCCACGAGCGTCCGCATCAACAGAACCGCAACCGCCGCGGCAATGCGCGTGACGAAAACAAGTCCGGCAAGGACAACGCCGGCCAGACCGCCCGTGAAGGACGCGACGGTCGCGAAGGCCGTGGCGCTCGTCCGGAGCGCGCGGAGCGCAATGAACGCAACGAGCCCCGTCAGGAAGGCCGCGACAAGCGCGAGCGCGACGACGCCCAACGCCAGGCCGCACAAGACGTGCGCACGGAGGAAGGCCGCGAGCCGCGCGAAGGTCGTGAGCGCGGCAGCCGCCGCGATCGCAACGAGCGTCGCGAACGCCGTCAGGCGGAAGGCGCCGAGGGGCAACAGGCAGCCCCGCAGCGCGCGGCGCAGCCGAGCGCACCGGTAGCCCCGCCGGCAGCCGCCCAGGATGATGCCGAGCAACAGGATCGTCTGACCGCGCAAATCGAAGGCGCACCGGCGGTGGGCCCCGAAGGCGAGACCGGCGAACAAGGCAGCGAGCAAGGGGGCGAAGAGCGCCGCCGCAGCCGCCGTCGCGGCCGTCGCGGCGGTCGTCGCGAACGCGAAGCCAACGAACAGCAACTGCATGCGGACGGCGAGCAAGGTGAAGGCATCGCCGCGGAAGGTAACGCCGAAGGCGCACGCCCGGTGCTGAGCGACGAAGCCGCCGAGAACGCCGCCGCCGACGCCCTGGCCCGCGCCGCCGCGCCGCTCGCCGCCGTGGCGGCGGCGTCGGCTGCATCGTCTTCGACGTCCTCCGCGTCGCCGGCCCAAAAGGTCGAGCCGACGGCGGCACCAGCCCAGGCCCCGCAGGCCACGGCTCAGGCGGCGCCGGTCGCCAAGGTCGTGGAAACCGCGCCTGCCGCCACGCCGGAAGTGCCGGCGCCGGTCGTTGCCGAGCCCATCGCTGCGGCGGCACCGGCGGCCGCGGTCACGCCGGTCACGCCGGTCACGCCGGTCACGCCGGCCCCGCTGGCGGGCGCAGACACCAGCGCCGCCCCTGTCGTGCCGCCGGTGAACGCACCGCTGCCGGCCGCCGCGCCGGTCCCGGCCCAGCCGACGATTCCCGCCGAAGCGTTGACGGAGATCGCTGCCACGGCCGCATCGTCGAGCGCTGTCGACAACGCACCGATGCAAGCGCCTTCGGCTCCGGTGGAGACGGCACAGCCGGCCACTACGGGTGCTCCGGAGACTACGGACGCTCCGTCCCCGGCAGCTCAGCCGGTCGACGCGGCAACGGCGCAGATCGCACAAACGCCGATCACGCCGATAGCGCCGATAACGTCGACGACGCCGACGACGCAGGCAGTCACCGCAGTGCCTGAAGCGGCAGCGGCTGCGACGGAAGTCGTTACGCAAAAGCCAGCGGCCGTGGCCGTCGAGCCCACGCTGGAGCGCAGCGCGCTGGAATCGACGCTCGCGAGCGTCGGTCTGGTGTGGGTCCACACCGACGCCGACAAACTTCGCGCCGCCAGGGAAGCGGCAGCGAAGGTCGTGCCGGCGCCGCGCGTGCCGCGCGAGCGCCGACCGGTCGCGCCGCTCAACAACGGCCCGATGGAGCAGGTGGAAACGCGCGCACCGTCGAATCACGCGGTCTGAGCAAGCGGCCTGACCATGCGGTTTGCCCGCGTGGTCTGACGCCGCCGCAGCCCTGCGGCGCCGGCTTCACGGCCGGCGTCCGCGGGATGCGACGCAGGAACGGAAAAGGAGGCTTCGGCCTCCTTTTTTGCTGCCTTGCCGCCGGCTTTCGGTCTCACGTCGGTGCGTGCGCAGCGCTCTCCGGCCTGCGTCCGCGTTTCGTTCGCAGGGGCATTCCACTGCCCCTCCGTTGTCCCTTCGTTGTCCCTTTCGTTGCCCCTTTCGCCCCCGCTTTTCCATCGCCTCTTCGTTTCGTCGCGCCATTCCATCGCGCCTTTCCATTGTTTTCGAGACGGAAAAACCGTCTGTGCGCCCGGCAACCCGCGTTGTCCCGACTTGTGCGCGCAGCCGCCTGCCCTTATCTTGACGCAACCGCTGTGCAGTACAGGCTTGACGCTTCGCAACGAACACATGGCTTCTCCCCGTGACCGATGACCGCGCAGACAGCGCTCGTACCGCCACGCGGCCGGCCCCGAATTCCCACGTCGGCGGCCGGCGGGCCAATTCGTTAGAATGGAGTCGCAAGCCACGCTCCCCGACATGACTGAAACGATCATCCGACTCACCGATCTGCGAAACGACGTCCGCTATGTGACGCAAACCCCGCAGATTCCCGCACAAGTGCGCGCCGCGACCGGGCATCTCGAAGATGCGCTCGCGCGGCCGTTGCACGATCTGCGCATCTCGGTGACCGATCGTTGCAACTTCCGCTGCGTCTATTGCATGCCGAAGGACGTCTTCGACAAGGACTACGCCTTCCTGCCGCAGTCGTCGCTGCTGTCCTTCGAAGAGATCGAGCGCACTGCGCGGCTGTTCGTCGAACACGGCGTGGAAAAGCTGCGTCTGACCGGCGGCGAGCCGCTCCTTCGCAAGCACATCGAGCGCCTGATCGAAATGCTCGCACGGCTGCGCACGCCGTCGGGCAAGCCGCTCGACATCACGCTCACGACCAATGGCTCGCTGCTGGCGCGTCGCGCGCAGTCGCTCAGGGACGCCGGCCTGACGCGCGTGACCGTCAGCCTGGACAGTCTCGACGACGCGATCTTCCGCCGGATGAACGACGTCGGCTTCCCGGTGGCCAAGGTGCTTGAAGGCATTGCCGAGGCGCAGCGTGTCGGCCTGGGACCGGTCAAAGTCAACATGGTCGTCAAACGCGGCACGAACGACAGCGATATCGTGCCGATGGCGCGACATTTCCACGGCAGCGGCGTGGTGCTTCGTTTCATCGAATACATGGACGTCGGCACATCGAATGGCTGGTGCATGGACGAGGTGCTGCCCTCGGCCGACGTCATTGCCCGCCTGAACGACGCCCTGCCCGTCGAGCCGCTCGAACCGAACTATCCGGGCGAGACGGCGCAACGCTGGCGATATCGCGACGGCGGTGGCGAAGTCGGCGTCATTTCGTCGGTCACACGCGCGTTTTGCGGCACTTGTTCGCGGGCGCGCCTGTCTACGGAAGGCAAGTTGTATCTGTGCCTGTTTGCCAGCTCCGGCTACGACTTGCGCACGCTGTTGCGCAACGGCGCGAGCGACGCGCAGATCTCGACGGTCATCGGCGACATCTGGCGAGGCCGCACCGATCGATACTCGGCCTTGCGCACCGCGGCCACCGGTCTGCCCGAGAATGCCCCACCGAAAGTGGAGATGTCCTATATCGGTGGGTGAGCACCCCGGACGGACACCCCTGACGGACACTCGGATGGTCGCCCCGAACGTTCGCCCATTGCGCCCCGACATCGACCTGCTTTCGCCCTTTCGAATTTCTTCACGACACATGATTTTTGCTGCCCCGGGCGCCGGTCGCGCCCGAGACTCCATCGCTGCTCCCCGACGCCTCGCCGCCGCCGGCCTTGGCGCGCTCGTCCTGTTGCTCACGAGCGTGGCCGCGCCCTCGCACGCCCGGGCCGATTGCGACACGTCGAACCGCGACATTGCGAACCATCTCATGACATACAGCGGCCAGCTTGGCGAGCGCAATCCGTTGCGCCTCGTGCTGCGCCCGAGCGCCGGGGGCAAGCTCGAAGGCCGCTACGCCAACGCCTCGTCGCTGAGCGATACGTACCTCACCGGCAAGCTCGAAAACAAGTCGCGCCTGCATCTGACGGAATTCGACGCGGGCGGCATGCCGCGCGCCACGTTCGACGGTGAATTCGCATCGGCGGGCGACGTCAATCGTCAACGCGGCGAGTCCACGAGTTGCGAGGTCATTTCCGGCCAATGGAAGGACCTGCGCACCGGTCGCACGGTGCCGTTCGAGCTATCGCTCGCGAGCGTTCAGAGCGGCAAGATCGACCACCTCTACGGCGTGGCCGGCGTGAACGACGACGAGACAGTCAATCGCGCCGCCACGCAATTCCGCAAGGGCGTGCTCGACGACCGGCGCGACGTGGTCGCACAATCGATCCGTTACCCGTTGCACGTCTCGTTACGCGGGAAGACGATCGTGCTTCGCAACCCGAAGTCGCTCCTCGCGCGTTACAACGAAATCTTCACCGACGGCTACGTGCGCACCATCGGTGCGGCAGTCCCGCGGCTGATGTTCGCGCGCGACCAAGGGGTGATGCTCGGCGACGGCGCCGTCTGGTTCGACGCCGCCGGGCGCGTCATCGCCCTGAATCGTTCCTGAGACGGGTGCCACCCGTCGCAGAACCCGACATCGCCCACGCGCCCATGCCCGCCCCCCTCATCCCCCGCGAAGCCATCACCGGTCTGATCCTTGCCGGCGGACGCGGGCAGCGCATGGGCGGACGCGACAAGGGCTTGCAAACGTTTGCCGGCCAGCCGTTGGTCGCGCATGTCGTGGCGCGCCTGCGCCCGCAGGTCGGCGCACTGCTCATCAGCGCAAATCGGAACGGCGATGCCTATGGCGCCTTCGGCGCCCCGGTCGTCGCGGACGAGACACAGGACTTCGCCGGGCCGCTGGCAGGCATGCTGGCAGGGTTGCGCGCGGCGAGAACCGATTACGTACTGACCGTGCCGTGCGATTCGCCCTATCTGCCCGAGGACCTCGGCGAGCGCCTCGCCGCCGCCCTCGGTGCGTCGGCGCGCGACGGCAGCGCGGCGCCCCTGCCCTGCGCAGCGGCCGCCTATGCCGCCACGGCACAGGGCCCGCATCCGGTCTTCGCCTTGCTGCACCGGTCGCTGGCGGACGACCTTGCCGCGACGCTGACGGGCGGAGAGCGTCGCGTCCGGGCGTGGCTGGCACGCCACAACGCCCTACAAGTTCACTTCGGTGACGAGCGTCCGTTTTACAATGTCAACACGCTGGACGACCTCCATTCCGACACGCCGCGCGCCCACTGACGTCCCAGGCGTCGACGCGGCCTGATCCGTCGCCATCGCTTTTACGGGATTCACGCCCGGTACTGCCGGATGACGACGCCACACCGATGACAACACTAGACGACGCCCTGGCCGGCTTGCCGGACTACGACCCTAACCACATGACGGTCGAACTGGCGCGCGCGATCATCGCGCGCACCGCGCGTGCGGTGTCCGCGATCGAGCGCGTGGCCGTGCGCGACGCGCTGGGTCGCGTGCTGGGCCGCGACGTCATTTCCCCACTGAACGTTCCCGCCTTCGAAAACGCCGCCATGGACGGCTACGCCTTCGCCGGCAGCGCATTGGCCGCCGGCGGCGACGTGCGGCTGCGCGTGGCAGGCCGCTCACTGGCTGGCCGCCCGTTCGATGGCGTGGCGGCCGCGGGCGAATGCGTTCGCATCATGACGGGCGCGCTGATGCCGGCCGGGTGCGACACGGTGATCCCGCAGGAGCAGGTGCGGCGCGCAGACGGCCCGGAATTCGTGACGTTCCCCGCGAGCGCCGTCACGCCGGGGCGCCACGTGCGCCACATCGGCGAGGACCTCGCGGCCGGGCATCCGGCGCTGCACGCGGGCAAGCGGTTGCGCCCGGCCGCACTCGGACTGTTGGCCTCGCTCGGCATCGCCGAAGTGCCGGTGCGCCGCCGCATTCGCGTGGCGTTCTTCTCGACGGGCGACGAACTGCGCTCGGTGGGCGAGCCGCTCGCCCCGGGCAATCTCTACGACAGCAACCGTTACACGCTGTACGGCATGCTGCAACGGCTCGGCGTGGAAGTGCTCGATCTCGGTGTCGTGGCCGACGATCCGCAGGCGATTGAAGACACGCTGCGCATGGCGTGCCGCGACGCCGATGCGGTCATCACCTCGGGCGGCGTGTCGGTCGGCGAGGCCGACTTCACGCGCGAGATGATGACGCGTCTGGGCAACGTGGTGTTCTGGAAGATGGCCATGCGCCCGGGGCGCCCGTTCGCGTTCGGCGAGCTCGAGTGCGACGGCCACCGTGCGCTGCTCTTCGGGCTGCCCGGCAATCCGGCGGCCGTGATGGCGTCGTTCTATCATCTGGTGCGCGACGGGCTCTTCGCGCTCATGGGCGCCGAGCCGCAAGCGATGCCGCGTCTGCCGGTCCCGACGACCACCGCCATTGCCAAGCGCCCGGGCCGTACCGAGTTCCTGCGCGCAATTCTCGCCGCAGACGGGCAAGGCCGCTGGCAGGTCACCGTCGCCGACGCACAAAGCGCCGGCATCCTGCGCACGATGAGCGAAGCGAATTGCTTCGTCACGCTCGACACCGCCCGCGCTGACGTGGCGGCCGGCGAGCTCGTGGACGTCATCGTGTTCGACGGTCTTGTCTGAGTTCCCGATCAAGCGAAGCAACGAAACAGCAATAAATCGCCGGCGTCGGGGCTTCGACGACTTCGGCACCCCACACATCGAAAGCACACGTCAATGACAACGAAAAAACAGATCACGTACATCAGTCCCGGCCAGACGGCCAAAGCGCTGGTACTGGTCTACCTCACCTTCAGTATTCCGCTGGTGCTGCTCGCCTTTCTGGCCGCGTTCATCCGCTACGGGGAGTTGCCTGGCCTCGCGTTCATTTCCGCGCTGGTGCTCAACGCCATCGTGGGCTTCGTACTTCTCTGGATCGCCTGTCACGCCTATAACTGGGTGGCCGAGCGATTCGGCGGCATCGAAGTCGCGCTGAGCGACGTCCCCGACGACGAATACTGATTCGCCCGAGATCGAGAGCCCATTTGCCGCCATGTCCCTGACCCTGCGAGTTGCCACGCCCGACGACGTCGGTGCGATCCACGGCCTGATGCGAGAGCTGGCCGTCTTCGAAAAATTGCTGGATATCTTCGAGGCCACGCCATCGAGCGTGCATGAGGCGCTGTTCGGCGACAAACCCGCTGCCGAATGCCTGCTGGCCGAATGGGATGGCCAGGCCGTCGGCTACGCCGTGTACTTCCACAACTTCTCGACCTTCCTCGCACGCCGTGGGCTGTATCTGGAAGACGTCTACGTGCAGCCGTCGATGCGGGGCAAGGGCGTGGGGCAGGCGCTCATGCGCAAGCTCGCCGGCATTGCGGTGGAGCGCGGTTGTGGACGGTTCGAATGGACGGTGCTCGACTGGAACCAGCCGGCGATCGATTTCTATACGTCGCAAGGCGCGACGGTGCTGCCGGACTGGCGCGTCGTGCGCATGGCCGGCGATGCGCTCCAGCGATTCGCCGGGAGTGGCAGCGCCCCGCGCTGATCCGAGGCGGCGTGCCAGCCGCTCAGGCTCCGTCGTCGGGGTCCAGATCGACGCCGAGCAGTTCGATCGCCTGCTCGCCGGGCAACGCCTCCACCGCCTTGAGCTGGCGCGCCATCGCGCGCGTGCGCACCTCCGCCTTGTCGATCGAGCGCGCCACCGTCTCGAGTTGTGACTTGGTCTTGGCCAGCACGTCGCCGAACTTGGTGAATTCGGTCTTTACCGCGCCGAGCACCTGCCACACTTCGCTCGAGCGGCGTTCGATGGCCAGCGTGCGAAACCCCATCTGCAGACTGTTGAGCAATGCCGTCAGCGTAGTCGGTCCGGCCACCGTCACGCGGTACTCTCGCTGAAGCAGGTCGGAGAGTCCCGGTCGGCGCAACACCTCCGCATAGAGACCTTCCGTCGGCAGGAACAACAAGGCGAAGTCGGTGGTGTGCGGTGGTGCCAGGTACTTTTCCGCGATGGTCTTGGCCTCGAGACGAATGCGCGTCTCCAGCGCCTTCGACGCCTCTTCCACCGCCACCGGATCGGCGCGCTCCTGCGCATCGATCAAGCGCTCGTAATCTTCGCGAGGGAACTTCGCGTCGATCGGCAGCCAGACCGGCGTGGCGCTGTCGCCGCTCTGCCCCGGCAGCGCGATGGCAAACTCCACGCGCTCGGCGCTGCCCGGCCGGGTCGCCACGTTCTTCGCGAACTGCTCCGGCGTCAGCAGTTGTTCGAGCAGCGCCTGTAACTGCACTTCGCCCCAGATGCCGCGCGTCTTCACATTCGTCAGCACACGCTTGAGGTCGCCGACGCCGGCCGCCAGCGTCTGCATCTCGCCAAGGCCGCGATGCACCTGCTCGAGCCGGTCGGACACGAGCTTGAACGACTCGCCGAGCCGCTGCTCGAGCGTGGCGTGCAGCTTCTCGTCGACGGTGCGGCGCATCTCCTCGAGCTTCGCCGCGTTATTGACCTCGATGTCCTTGAGTTTGTGCTCCAGTGTGGCGCGCACTTCGGCCAGGCGACGCTCATTGCCCTCCGCCAGTTGCGTGAGCTGCTGGTGCTGCGCTTCACCGAAACGGCGCAGCGTCGACGCCTGCTCTTCACGCATCTGCTGACCATTGAGCACCAGACTCTGACGCACGGCGTCGAGTTGTGCGGCGTTGGTCTCGGTGAGCTTGGCAAGTTGCTGCGCGAAGCCATCGATCTGGTTGTTCTGCACCGTGGCCACGCTCGTCATCTGCGCGGCCAGCGTCTGCTGAAACTGCGCCATCTGCGCGCTCTGCTCGCCGCGCCCCGCCCGGGCGGTATCCGCGAACTCCTGACGCAGGCCACGCTCCGTGCGCTCGACCGAACGCAGCAGGTCGTCGCGCAGGCTGGCGAGCGCGCCGACGAGAACAGCGTCTTCACCGCGCTGCCACACCCTCACCGCAATCGCGATCATGACCAACAGATTCAGCGCCGCCAGCGCCACCAGCACCATCTCCATCATCGCGTTGCGACTCCCTTCGATTCCCTGACTTGCCTTCCACGCTTTCCGCCCGTGCAGGCGCGCATAGTCATGACTTGCGCACCTCGGGATTGAGCAGGCACGGCGGCTTGCCGGCGGCGGCGCCGAAGCCCAGCGCCGCAATGAGGTTGTCCGCCGCGAGGCTTGCCATGCCGCGACGCGTGGCCGCGGAAGCGCTCGCGATATGCGGCGTGAGCACCACGTTCTTCACTTCGAGCAGACCGGGGTGAACCTTGGGCTCGCCCTCGAACACGTCGAGACCTGCCGCGGCAATCCGCTTGTCGGCGAGCGCCTGGGCCAGCGCGGCGTCGTCCACGATGCCGCCGCGTGCGAGGTTCACGAGCGTGGCCGTCGGTTTCATCATGGCCAGTTGCGCGGCACCGATCGTGTGATGCGTCGCGGCCGAATATGGCAGCACGAGGATCACGTGATCAGCGGTGCGCAGCAGCGTTTCCTTGTCGACGTAGCTCGCGTTGCACGCCGCTTCAGTGCCGGCGTCAAGACGCGAGCGGTTGTGATACACCACCCGCATGTTGAAGCCCTGCGCACGGCGCGCGATGGCCTGCCCGATGCGCCCCATGCCGATGATCCCGAGCGTGCTGCCATGCACGTCGGCGCCGAGAAACATGTCGTAGGCCCACTTGTCCCAATGCCCCTCGCGCAGCCAGCGCTCCGACTCGGTGACGCGACGCGCGGTGGCCATCAGCAGCGCCCAGCCGAAGTCGGCCGTCGTCTCGTTGAGTACGTCGGGCGTGTTCGTCGCCATGACGCCGGCCGCGGTCATCGCCGCGATGTCGAAGTTGTTGTAGCCCACCGCCATGTTCGCAACCACGCGCAGATGCGGCGCGCCGGCCAGCACCGATGCGTCGATGCGCTCGCTTGTCGTGGTGATGGCGCCGACCTTGTCGGCCAGACGGGCGCGCAGCTCATCGCTCGAATACACCGTATCGGCGTCGTTGCGCTCGACGTCGAAATACTGCGCCAGACGCTCGATCACGTCGGGAAAAATCGCTCGGGCTACCAGGATCTTCGGTTTCACCAGTTGTCTCGCAGAGGTCGGCCGCGTGGCAAAGTCGCGGCTCAGAAGAATATCAGGGTCGTCAGGACGAACAGCGGCAGCAGAATCGCGCCCGACCACAGCATATAACCAAAGAAGCTCGGCATGCGAATGCCGCGCTGCTCCGCAATGGCTTTGACCATGAAGTTCGGCGCGTTGCCGATGTACGTGTTGGCGCCCATGAACACCGCACCCGCCGAAATCGCCGCCAGCGTGGCCGCACCGGTCGTCATCAGCGTCGCCGCGTCGCCGCCGGCCGTATTGAAGAACACCAGGTACGTCGGCGCGTTGTCGAGGAACGACGAGAGCAGGCCGGTGGCCCAGAAGTACATGACGTTGTCGGGCGCACCGTCCGGCCCCGTGACGAGGCGAATCACCCAGCCGAGCGCGCCCGCTTCGCCGGCACGCAGGATCGCGACCACGGGAATGATCGTCAGGAAAATGCCGGCGAACAGCTTGGCGACTTCCTTCATCGGCTCCCAGTTGAAGCCGTTGCCCTCGCGTGCGGTGCGCGGCGTGATCGCCAGCGAAATCAGCGTGATCACGACGAGTCCGGCATCGCGCACGATGTTCTGCAGCGCCACCGGCGTTCCGAAGACGTCGAACGCCGCGTCGGGCTTCCAGACGCCGCTCATCAGTACCAGGCCCACTGCCGCGGCGAGCAGCACGAAATTGCGCTTGCCTTCCAGCCGCACGGGCGCCGTCTCGGTCGTCGTCTCGGACGCCCTATCGGACGCCGAACCGGACGCCGAATCGGGCGTCGGGTCCAGTTCGTCGGCCTGGCATTCGGTCTTCTGACGGAAGTAGTAGCTGTCGATGAGGAAGAACAGCACCAGCAGCACGGCGCAGATGAACAGCGTCTCCGGCCAGATGTGAAGTGTCGTCCAGAAGAAGTCGACGCCCTGCAGGAAGCCGAGGAACAGCGGCGGGTCGCCCAGCGGCGTGAGCGAGCCGCCCGCATTCGCCACGAGGAAGATGAAGAACACGACGACATGCACGTTGTGCCTGCGGTTGTCGTTCGCGCGGATCAGCGGACGAATCAACAGCATCGCGGCGCCGGTCGTCCCCATGATGCTCGCGAGCACCGTGCCCAGCGCAAGCAACCCCGTGTTGAGCCACGCCCCCCCGCGCAGGTTGCCGTGCACGCAAATGCCCCCGGCCGTGGTGAACAGCGCGGTAAGCAGGACGACGAACGGAATGTATTCGGCCACGACGGCATGCACCGCCCCGTGCCACGCCGCGCCCGCGCCGAATACGAGCGCGAACGGCAGCAGAAACGCCGCCGCCCAGAACGCCGCGATCTTGCCGAAATGATGGTGCCAGAATGCCGGCGCGAGCAGCGGCCCGAGCGCAATCGAAAGCAGCAACCCGGCGAACGGCACGCCCCACCAGGCGACGAGCTGAGCGCCGTCCGGTCCGGCAGCGAACGCTGCCGGGCTGACCGATAGCAGCCCTGCCGCGGCCAGCGCCCCGAAAATCCCCTTGTGCATCGTGTCTTGTTCCTGTTGATGGATGGTCGACTCCTTACGAGTCACCGCCCTCGCGAGAGTGCCCCCAACGCGCCGACCTTGGGATATTTCCCAAGTCACATCGGCATCATGCGAAAGACGCCCCCATGGCACAACGCCGGAACCGTTGCCCCACCCCGACGCGCTCAGGCCCCGTCGACGATGATCACGTGGACGCGATACGGCCCGTGCGCGCCCAGCACCAGCGTCTGCTCGATATCGGCGGTGCGCGACGGTCCGGCGATGAAGTTGGTCGCGCGCGAGAGCTGGCCGCGTTCGCTTCGCATGAGCGCGAATCCATCCTCATGGCCTGCGACGATGCGCGATGCCGGCACGACGGCGATGTGGGTTTCGGGCAGCAGCGTGGCCGAGGCAAAAGTCTGCGGCCCCGACATCATCATCAGCGCGCCGGTCTCGGCAATCGCGCAGAAGCAGCCCGTAATACCGACGAGATCCTCGCCATGCGGCTTGCGGAATTCGACTTGGCAGCCCGCGCCGGCCCAGTCGAGTTCCCGCAGCGTCGGCCAGGCGACGGCCCGCATGTCGAGCCCGTTGGCCTGCAGGTACGTTACCGCCGCGGCCGGCACGTCGCTCATCGCCGGCACGCGCGCGATCGTGCTCGACAGCGCTTGCGCCTTGCCGATGAACGTAGCGATCAGGTCCGCCGGCATTGCCGGGCGCGGGCCCTGCGGATGCCGCGCCAGATAGTCCTCGGCCGCCGCCACCTCGTTCGCGCGCGCGGCCTCGGGGCGATGCTGCGCGTGACGGATGCGGGCGAAGATGCGGTTGCGGGCGTCGGAGGTGTCCATGGGCTGCGTCCTGTGAAGCCGACGCGCCGGTCTGAGGCGGCGGCGTCTCGCTGTGTCGGGTTCGTCTCACGAAGCCGCCGGAGCGGCTCCGGCGGGTGATGGGCAATTATAGCGGCAGCCCCTCGCGCGGGGCGCGGCCGTCGCACACTATCGGAATGCTCCGGTGTCGCGCTCGGACAACGCGTCAGTGGTCCGCCGCCGGCTGCGGGGCGATCTCGAAGACCTGGCGCAGATAGGCGAGATAGGCGTCGTCGTCGCACATGTTCTTGCCGGGCGAATCCGAAAGCTTGGCCACCGGCTGACCATTGCACCGCACCATCTTGATGACGATCTGCAGCGGCTGGTAGCCCAGGTCGTTGGTGAGATTGGTCCCCACGCCGAAAGCCAGTCGGCAGCGATCGCGAAAGCGCTCGAACAACTGGAGTACCTTCGGAATGTCCAGGCCGTCCGAGAAGATCATGGTCTTGGTGTGCGCGTCGACGCGGTTCTGCGCATAGTGCTCGAGCAGCCGTTCTCCCCAGGCGAACGGGTCGCCGGAGTCGTGGCGCGCGCCATCGAAGAGCTTGCAGAAATACATGTCGAAGTCGCGAAGGAACGCGGACATGCCGTACACGTCCGACAGCGCGATGCCCAGGTCGCCGCGATACTCCTTCGCCCACGTCTCGAAGCCGAAGATCTGCGAGTCGCGCAGCCGCGGACCGAGCGCCTGACAGGCTTGCAGATACTCGTGCGCCATCGTGCCCAGCGGCGTGAGGCCGAGCTTCGCCGCGTAGTACACGTTGCTCGTGCCGGCGAACTGTTCGCCGAGTTCGTCGCGCAGCGTGAGAATCACCTCTTCGTGCCACTCCTTCGAGAAGCGGCGCCGCGTGCCGTAGTCGGCGATCTTGCAGTCGCGATAGTCGGCCGGCTCGGCGAGCATGCAGATCTTGTCCTTCAGGCGCTGACGCCCTTCCTCGTAAGCCGGCGTTCGCTGCGTATTGCGGAAGTAGACCTCGTTGACGATGGCCAGCACCGGGATCTCGAACAGGATCGTGTGCAGCCACGGCCCCTGGATCGTGATGTCGATCTCGCCGTTGCCCTTGGGCGACGGCTGCACGGTGATGTACTTCTCGTTCAGATGGAACAGGTCGAGAAAGTCGATGAAGTCGCTCTTGATGAAGCGCATCGCGCCGAGATAGCGCAGCTCCGATTCCGTGAAGCGCAATCCGCACAGCAGGCGGATTTCGTCGCGAATCTCGTC
Organism: Pandoraea sp. CB10b_02; assembly: GCF_002216225.1. NCBI lineage: Bacteria > Pseudomonadati > Pseudomonadota > Betaproteobacteria > Burkholderiales > Burkholderiaceae > Pandoraea > Pandoraea sp. CB10b_02. Next base: position 88,487 of record NZ_NJGW02000012.1, on the reverse strand, counting down.
GACGTAAGGCGTGAGATCGACCCCTTCGGTGCGGCACTTGAAGCGGTACTCGACCTGAGCGGCGGGAAAATGATGCAGCACCACCTGCATCATCGTGAACTTGTAGAGATCGGTATCGAGCAGCGACGTAATGATCATGACGGCGAGCCCCGCGCGGGGCGCTTACAGCGATGTCCGATGGTACCGCAAAGCGGCGCGGGACATGAGGGCGCGAGGCCCGCGCGCCGCACGCGAAGCGGCGCGCCGCGGCGGGTTCGGGACGCGCCGGCTCCCTCACCGGCGGCGGCCGGCTGCGTTACAATACGCGTTTTAACGGCCGCTCGAAGCCGTTTCGCCCTACTCTGGAGTTGTTGGCATGACCCACGTTGTCACCGAAAGCTGCATCAAATGTAAATTCACCGACTGTGTGGACGTTTGCCCCGTGGACTGCTTCCGCGAGGGTCCGAACTTCCTCGCGATCGACCCGGACGAGTGCATCGATTGCGCCGTGTGCGTGGCCGAGTGCCCGGTGAATGCCATTTATGCCGAAGAGGACGTGCCGGGCGACCAGCAGGAATTCATCGCGCTCAATGCCGAGCTCTCGCCGAACTGGCCGAGCATCACCAAGACGAAGCCGGCCCTGCCCGATGCCGACCAGTGGAAGGACGTGACGGACAAGCTGCATCTGCTCGAGCGATGAGCCGCGAGCGGTAATCGCGCTCGGGGTGCAGAAAAAATGCGCGCCGAGTGTTGACAGTGAGCGAAAGCCGCCTCTATAATCGCTTTCTCTTTTGATCCCCGATAGCTCAGTCGGTAGAGCGCCGGACTGTTAATCCGTAGGTCCCTGGTTCGAGCCCAGGTCGGGGAGCCAAGAATACCGAAGCGACGGCCTCGCCCACGCGGGGCCTTTGTTTTAGTCGATGTGTTGCAACGGCAGCGCACGGCACGCAGGTTTGATCCTCGATAGCTCAGTCGGTAGAGCGCCGGACTGTTAATCCGTAGGTCCCTGGTTCGAGCCCAGGTCGAGGAGCCAAAACGCAAGAAGCCTCGCCAATCGGCGAGGCTTTTTTGTTTTTGCGGCATGACCGTCCGTTCACACTCTCGCGGCTTCACTCGCCAACGTCGCGACACTACCGCACGACGCCGGCGCGCGACCCTGACCCGCGACACCAACTCCCGGCGCCAATCCACGATACCAACTCGCGCCACTGACGCCCCGTCGCCATGAAAAAACGGGGCGCCGTCTCCGACACCCCGCGTCTTTTCCTGCCTCGGTTCCGGTGTCTTACACCGGCGTTACTCCCCCGCGGGCGCCCCGATCGCCACGGACGAAGCGCTCGTCGACGTTTCCGGGCGGTTCTGGTTCTCGATCCAGCGACGACGCATCGGCGCGAGCAGGAACTTCGCTGCCACGGCGGCCGTAATGCTGATCACGGCGGCGGCAATAAACACGCGGTCCCAGTGACCGCCCACGGCCAGCACCGACGCGAGCGGCACCAGCAGCGCTGCCGTGCCCTTGGCGGTGTACAGCGTGCCGGCGTTCGACGCCGCGTTCTTGCTGCCGAACGTGTCCGCGCACAGCGCCGGGAAGATCGAGAAGATCTCGCCCCAGCACAGGAACGTCATCGCCGCGAAGAACACGAACATGTACGGGTTCTGACCAAAGTGCATCAACCCCAGCATGGCCACGCCTTCCCCGAGGAAGATGATGAACATGGCGTTCTCACGGCCGATCTTGTCCGACACGAAACCGCACAGCGGGCGCGTAAAGCCGTTGCACAGGTTGTCGATCGACAGCGTCATCGTAAGCAGCGGCAGCGTGGCGCCGAAGAGCGTCATGGGCATCGATGCAATGCCGTAGTCCTTCGCGATCGGGCCGATTTGCGCCGTGGCCATCAGACCGCCGGCGGCCACCGCCACGAAACAGGCGTAGATGACCCAGAACACCGGCGTGCGAATCATCTGGCCCGAGGTGTAGTCGACCTTCGTTGCCAGGTTGCGGCGCGAGACGGTCACGCCCTTGGGCACACGCGGCTTGACCAGCATCAGCGCGAGCAGGAAGATCGCCACGCCCTGCACAATGCCGAAGTTGAAGAACGCCGCTTCGTAGCCCGACGAACGGATCATGTTGGCGATCGGAATGACCGTGATGGCCGCGCCGGCGCCGAAGCCCGCTGCCGTGAGGCCAGCCGCCAGACCGCGCTTGTCCGGAAACCACTTGAGCGCATTGCCCACGCACGTGCCGTAGACGCAGCCCGCGCCGATACCGGCGATGACCGCCGCCGTGTACAGCACGGCGAGCGTCTCGGCGTATGAGTACATGATCCACGACAGGGCGACGCACACCGCACCGCCCGCCACGACCGGGCGCGGACCGAAGCGATCGACGAGCCAGCCCTCGATCGGCACGAGCCACGTTTCCACCACGATGAAGATCGAGAACGCCACCTGAATGGCCGCGATGCCCCATTGGTGCTTCGCCTGCATCGGCTCGACGAACAACGTCCACGAATACTGCAGATTGGCCACCAGGCCCATACAGATGATGCCGATCACCAGTTGTGACCAGCGCCCTCCCAGAAAAGAGGTTTTCTCCTCCGGTTGTGCGGCTGCTTGCATGACTTGCCTCCTATTCCTGTCAGACGATTGGCGACGGCCCGCGCTTGATGTTTGCGGTGCTCGCCGTCATCGCGTCCCGACGCGCGCCCCGGCATGGGGATCTGCGCAGTACGGCACGCCTCCTGGCATTGCATGCGGCTCATGCTCGGCCGCTTGATCGCGGAGCGTCGCCTGGCGGCGCGCTCGCGGGGCTCGGGCCCCGGCTGGCTGACTCTCGGAAGCGCCAAAGGACACTTCCGGCCCCCGCTTCGGCGCGGCGACGCAGGCGTTACGCCCGCGCCGGCAAGTTGCCGGCTGCCGAAGGGTGACTGGAAAAACGAATTCGAGTGCGGACCGGTCTGCGGTGCCGCGCCATCGGCGACGACCTCGCGAGCCCTGTCCCGTCACTCAGGCGGGCGCGCCTCGCGGACGCGTGATCGCCGGATCGCCTGCCCGCGGCTGGCGGCAGGTAGATGAGGCTCGCCGCAGCGCCCCGGCCAATGCCGGTGACAACGGCGGCGGATGCGACTGGACAGCCGGTGCGAGGAAAACATCGCACGAAGACTGCCCGAAAAGAAATATGGACTTACCCAACTTGCGTCTCCGATGAGTGCGGCACGATGCCCGTCGCCCAAATTCTCAGGCGCCCGGCCATGCCTTCGTGCCACCTTGAATCTGATATACAAGATTCAATATATCGAATTAAGTATTTTTATGGTTCCAAAATTAGTCGATGGCCGGATGGCTGTCAACCCGAGAGCGCCCTGCCCCCTCATGGCGATCGGTGCCCGGCAGCGAGGATTGTCATCGCCGGAAGGTAAGCGCTCGATAACCCCCGGACCCAGGCACCACGGGCCGTTGCGGACGGTTGGAGATCGACAGGCTGGCGAGGCATGTCGCATGCGAGGTGACCTCGCGCGGTGCAGCGTCAGGGAAAACGATGACGTTTCGGGGACCTCGAGACAGGCGTGGCGGCGGGCTCGGATTGGGGTGCGGGCCCCGGGACTCTGGGGTGAGCCGCCGCAAGGACGCGCCGCCCGTGCGGACGAAAGCAGGTGGATCCCGCGGAGGAAGGAAAAAACGGGGGACGGGGGTGGAAGGGAGGAGGAGGAGAAAGGGCGACGGCGATGGCGACGGCGATGGCGACGGCGATGGCGACACCGCCCGCGCCTTACGCCGGGCCGACGTCGCCCGAGTTGTTGCGGATGAAGGCCAGATGCTCGCGCAGCGCGCGCTGTGCGCTCGCGGTGTCGTGCGAGGCCACGGCGTTGAAGATGCGGCGATGCTGATCGATGAGCTCGGCCAGATCGGCGCCGTGGCCGACGATGGCGCGATAGTTGTCCACCACCGAGCCGCGCAGCAATTCGAAGATGGCGTGCATCAGATGCACCAGCACGAGGTTGTGCGTCGCCTCGGCCAGCGCCAGGTGAAAGTGCGCGTCGAGTTCCGGCACGCGCGTGAGCAGCGACTGCCCGCGAGCAGCGCCCTCGCCGTCCAGACCGTCGCGACCGGCCGCGTAGGCCGTCTCGAGCGCTTCGAGCGCCTGCGCCAGACGCGTCACGTCCTCTGGCGTTGCACGCTCGGCCGCCAGTTCCACCGCCTTCGCTTCGAGGACCTCGCGCATTTCCAGGACGTCGTCGACCGTCTTGCTGTGCCGCGACATCAGTTGCGAGAGCGGCTCGGCCAGCAGCGGCTGGCTCGCGTTGGCGACCAGATACCCGCCGCCGGCGCGGCCGACGATCAGCCCGCGCGATTCCAGCCGTAACAGGGCCTCGCGCAACGAGGGTCGCGACACGCCCATCTGCTGCGCCAGATCGCGCTCGGACGGCAGCGCCGAGCCCGGCGCGAGCCGGCCCTCCACGACCATCGTCTCCAGTTGCTCGTAGACCATGTCGGACAGGCGCAGCCGCGGCGGGGGCGTAACCGGCGCGAAGCCGGCGGCGGCGCCGGGGGAGTCGCCGGTGGGGACGGACGCAGCGCAGGCCGAGGCCGATGAAGCGGACGAAGCGGAGGAAGCGGAGGAAGCGGACGATGGCAGGGTCGATGACATGGGCGGTGACATAGGCTTGGACGACTCGTTGGACGGCATGTCGGCTTGGGTTCTCGACGAAAAAGGACGGACGTCACGAAAAAGATAGACGTCACGATACAGGATGCGGCCGGCGCCGGGGCGCAGGGAGCACGCCCGGCGCTCGCCCTGTCGCGGGCGCATCGCTCCGAAATTAAGGGTTAACCCGGTAGTCGGAATCGGATCATTCCCTTTACGATGGCGTCATTCGATAACTGGTAGACTGGTCGACCAGTCTACCAGCAGACCAGTTAGTCTTCATTACACGTCAACCTCCGTCCGAGAGCAAGCCCGATGGCATCGAACGCCCCGCTTCCTGGTTCGTCCTCCGCTCGCACGCCGCGCCCGCACCTCGCGCCGGATGCGGGCCTGACCACCGTCACGGCGGGAGCGGCGAGAAGCCCCGTCCACGCCGACGAACCCCTGCTCGAGCCGGTGTTCGAGAGCGTCGACGAGACCACGCGCGCCGCCCGCCTCGCTGCCTTGCGGCGGGCCGCGCCGGACGCGCAGTGGCTCACGGACCGTGAGCAGATCACGCCCTACGAGTGCGACGGACTGGCGGCGTACCGCAAGCTGCCGCTGGCCGTGGTACTGCCGTCCGACGAGGATCAGGTCTGCCGCATCTTGCGCGCCTGCCGCGAACATAACGTGCCGGTGGTCCCGCGAGGCGCGGGCACCGGCCTGTCGGGCGGTGCCATGCCGATCACCGACGGCATCGTGCTCTCGCTCGCGAAGTTCAAGCGCATCCTCGAAGTCGACGCGTATGCGCGCACGGCCACCGTGCAGCCCGGCGTGCGCAATCTCGCCGTGTCCGAAGCCGCCGCGCCTTACGGCCTGTATTACGCACCGGACCCATCCTCGCAGATCGCGTGCACCATCGGCGGCAACGTGTCGGAGAACTCCGGCGGCGTGCACTGCCTGAAATACGGTCTCACCGTACACAACGTATTGCGCGTACGCGCCGTGACGATGGACGGCGACATCGTGGAATTCGGCTCGCACGCCCTCGACGCGCCCGGCCTCGACCTGCTCTCCGTATTCATCGGCAGCGAGGGGATGTTCTGCGTCGTCACGGAGATCACCGTGAAGCTCGTGCCCAAGCCGCAGGTGCAGCAAGTCATCATGGCGAGCTTCGACGACGTGGAAGCCGGCGGCAACGCCGTGGCCGCGATCATCGCCGCCGGCATTATCCCTGCCGGACTGGAGATGATGGACAAGCCCGCCACGCAAGCCGTCGAAGAATTCGTGCACGCCGGCTACGACCTCGATGCGGCGGCCATCCTGCTGTGCGAATCTGACGGCACCGCGGAAGAGGTGGCCGAGGAAATCGCGCGCGTCTCGGCGGTGTTGCGCGCCTCGGGGGCGACGCGCATTCAGGTGTCCGCGTCCGAAGCCGAACGGCTGCGTTTCTGGTCGGGTCGCAAGAACGCGTTTCCGGCCGCCGGACGCATCTCGCCGGACTACTACTGCATGGACGGCACCATTCCGCGCCGCACGATCGGCACGCTGCTCAAGCGCATCGAAGCCATGGAAGCGCAGTACGGCCTGCGCTGCATCAACGTCTTTCACGCGGGCGACGGCAACATGCATCCGCTCATTCTCTTCAACGGCAACGACCTCGATGAATGGCACCGCGCCGAAGCGTTCGGCAGCGACATCCTGGAGGCCTGCGTCGAGCTTGGCGGCACCGTCACGGGCGAGCACGGCGTGGGCATCGAGAAGATCAACTCGATGTGCGTGCAGTTCTCTCCCGAGGAGCGCGACGCGTTCTTCGGCGTGAAGCGCGCGTTCGATCCTGCCGGCCTGCTCAACGCCGACAAGGCGATTCCGACGCGCGCGCGCTGCGCCGAGTACGGCAAGATGCACGTGCGCGGCGGTCTGTTGCCTCATCCCGATCTGCCGAGGTTCTGATGTCGCAAGTCATGCACACCGCGCCGTCCGGCGCCAATGCCAACGTAGACGCTGGCGCCCAGGCGGCCGAGGCGGCCGAGGCGGCCCAGGTGGCCGAGGCGGCTCAAGCGACGCTCGCGCAGATTCGCGAGCGCGTGCTCGCGGCCACGGCCAGCGGCATGCCGCTCGACATCCAGGGCGGCGGCACCAAGCGCTGGTACGGGCAGGCGCCCGTGGGCGATCCGCTCGACGTGCGCGCCTATCGCGGCATCGTCTCTTACGATCCGGCGGAGCTCGTCATCACGGCACGCGCCGGCACCCCGCTCGCGCAAATCGAAGCGGCACTGGCCGAACGGGGCCAAATTCTGCCGTTCGAGCCGCCGCATTTCGGTCCCGGCGCCACGCTGGGCGGATGCATTGCCGCAGGACTTGCCGGCCCGCGCCGCCCGCACGTGGGCGCGCCGCGCGACTTCGTACTGGGCGCCGTCATGATGAACGGGCGCGGCCAGATCCTGCATTTCGGCGGACAGGTGATGAAGAACGTGGCCGGCTACGACGTCTCGCGTGTGCTGGCCGGCTCGCTCGGCACGCTCGGGGTGCTGCTCGAACTCTCGATCAAGGTGCTGCCGCGCCCCGTGGCCGAAGCGACGCTGCGCTACGACATGCCGCAGGCGCAGGCCATCGATCAGCTCAACCGCTGGGGCGGCCTGCCCCTGCCCCTCACGGGCTCGGCCTGGCATGACGGTGTGCTCAGCGTTCGCCTGGGCGGCGCCGCGGCAGCGGTCGAGGCCGCGCGCAAGACCATGGGCGGCGAGCACGTCGGCACGCTCGAAGCGCACGCCTATTGGGAGGCGCTGCGCGAGCATACGCACCCGTTCTTCGCCGCCGCACCGCTCGCCGGCGAAGGGCAGCCGCTGTGGCGCCTGTCGGTGCCGCCGACCACGCCCCCGCTCGCTCACGGCGACACGCACCTGATCGAATGGGGCGGCGCGCAGCGCTGGTGGATCACCCCCCGCGCGGCCGACGAAGTTCGCGCAATTGCCGCTTCGGCCGGCGGGCATGCTACGCTGTTCCGTCATGGCGACAAGACAGCCGGCGTCTTCACTTCGCAACCGGCCGCACTGCACGCTATCGGCGAACGCCTGCAGCAGGCTTTCGACCCGAGCCGCATCTTCAACCGCCATCGGCTGTACCGCTAAATTCGACGATGCAAACGAACCTCGCAGAATTTCTCCGCCAGACGCCGGACGGCGACGAAGCCGAAGCCATCCTTCGCAAATGCGTGCATTGCGGCTTCTGCACCGCCACGTGCCCCACCTACCAGTTGCTGGGCGACGAGCTCGACGGCCCGCGCGGGCGCATCTATCTCATCAAGCAAATGGTGGAAGGCCAGAGCGTCACGCGCGAGACGCAGCGTCACCTCGATCGCTGCCTGACTTGCCGCAGTTGCGAATCGACGTGCCCGTCCGGCGTGCAGTACGGACGCCTCGCGGAGATCGGTCGCCGCCACGTCGACGCCAAGGTCGGCCGACCCGCCGGCGAGCGCGCGCTGCGCTGGACGCTTGCCCGCGTGCTGCCCAACCGCGCCTTGTTCACGCCGGCGCTGCGTCTGGGGCAGCAGTTTCGCTCGGTCCTGCCGCGCGCGCTGCGCGAGAAGGTGCCGCATCGCCAGCGCTCGGGGGCTTGGCCGCACGCGAGGCACACGCGCCGCATGCTCATGCTCGAGGGCTGCGTGCAGCCGGCCATGCTGCCCAACGTCAACAAGGCGACCGCCCGCGTGCTCGATGCGCTGGGCATCGAACTGGTTCGCCCCGCGTCCGCGGGCTGCTGCGGCGCCATCCGCCTGCACCTGAACTATCACGACGACGGCCTGGACGACGCTCGCCGCAACATTGACGCCTGGTGGCCGGAAATCGAGGCCGGCGCGCAGGCCATCGTGATCAATGCATCGGGCTGCGGCGCGACGATCAAGGAATACGGTCATCTGCTGCGGCACGATCCGCAATACGCTGGCAAGGCGCAGCGCGTGTCGGAGCTGGCGCGCGACCTCGCCGAAGTGCTGCTCGACAACCTCGAAGCGCTCCAGCGGCGCGTACCGGCTCGCAAGACGGGCAAGATCGCGTATCACCCGCCATGCACGCTGCAGCATGGTCAGCAGCTCAAGGGCGTCGTGGAAAAGGTGCTGGCGTCGGTCGGTGTGAATGTCATGCTGCCTCAGGACAGCCACATCTGCTGCGGCTCGGCCGGCACGTATTCGATCACCCAGCCCGAGCTGTCGCACCAGTTGCGCGACGCCAAATGGAAATCGCTCGACGCGCTCGAGCCTGAACTGGTGGTCTCCGCCAACGTCGGCTGCATCTGTCATTTGCAGGCCACGACCAAGGGCGAGCATGCGCGCGATCACGCACCGGTCCAGCACTGGATCGAGCTGCTCGACCGGCTGATCGCCACGCCGGCCGCCAACTGAGCGACACTGCATTGATTGTCCCGGATCTCGGGACAATCAATCCCGGGTCCGCCCGTTTATCTGGACGATAGCGCTCCCTAGAATCGTCGGTAAGTCACCACGCCGCGCCGCGGCGCAGACGAACCTCACCCTGATTCCCTTGCCGGAGCCCGTCATGATCGATACCAAAACCGCCCCCTACGCCGCGCTGCTGCTGCGCGTGTCGCTCGGCATCCTCTTTCTTGCCCACCTGTCGCTGAAGGTGTTCGTCTTCACCGTACCGGGTTTCGTGGCGTTCTTCAGCTCGCTCGGCATGCCGCCGTTCCTCGCCTATGTCACCATGGCCGTCGAATTCGTCGGCGGCCTGATGCTGATCACCGGTTTCTATGCACGCTTTGCCGCGCTGCCGCTTGCGGTGCTGATGCTCGGCACCATCGTCAGCGTGCATGGCCATAATGGCTGGATGTTCGCGAACAAGGGCGGCGGCTGGGAATTCCCGGCGTTCTGGCTGGTGGCGCTGCTGGTCGTCGCACTGCTCGGCGACGGCGCCTGGTCGATTCGCCGAGCGCGCACGGCCTGACGCGCCCCATCTTCGCCGATACGGCGCGCAAATTCCTGGTACCCGGTGCTCACTGACGGCCCGGCACCCCCTTCATGCGACCTGATGCGGCTGAAGGACAGCCGCCGGAGAAACTGCCATGTCCGCCCTGCCGACTCTCTTCGTCTCTCACGGCTCGCCGCTGCTCGCCCTGGAACCTGGCCGTACCGGCCCACTGCTGACGGCGCTGGGGCGTGCGGTGCCGCGGCCGCGGGAGATTCTCGTCGTCTCCCCGCACTGGTCGACGCCGACGCCGCGCGTGGGCAATCTGGCGCAGCAGCGCACCATTCACGACTTCGGCGGTTTCCCGCGCGAACTCTATACGCTGCAATATCCGGCCGCGGGGGCCCCGGCGCTTGCCGGGCGCACGGTGCAATTGCTGCGCGACGCCGGCCTTGCCGCCAGCGTCGACGACCAATGGGGACTCGATCACGGCGCGTGGGTGCCGCTGCGCTACCTGTATCCCGATGCGGACGTGCCGGTCACGCAGTTGTCGCTGCAGCGCCATATGCGGCCGGAATACCACTATCGCGTCGGCCGGCAGCTCGCCTCGCTCGCGCAGGAGGGCGTGCTGATCGTCGCGTCGGGCAGCTTCACGCACAACCTTCAGGAAGTCTTCCGCGCGCCGGCGGAAGATCGTGAAGAAGCCCCGTATCTGGCGGAGTTCGCGGCGTGGTTCACCGAGCATCTCGCGGCGATGGATCTCGAGGCCCTGTTCGACTACCGCGCGCGCGCGCCGCATGCCGAACGCGCGCATCCCACCGACGAGCATCTGCTGCCGCTGTACATGGCGCTGGGCGCCTCGGATGACCCCGCCCGGCAGACGCACTTCGACACGGGCGCGACTTATGGCGCGCTGCGCATGGACGCCTTCGCGTTCGGCAGCGCCGCCCCGTCGCTCGTCGAGGTCGAGGCGCTGGCACAATGACGCCTGCAGCGGCCGGCGCGCGCCGGCCATCCCCCGTGTATTCCTGAGGAGCCTCGCCCCGGCATGAACAAACTTCGCGAGATCGAGTGCTTCATCGCCGTGGTCGAGTCGGGCAGTTTCGTCAAGGCCGCGAGCTCGCTCGGCATTTCGAAGACCGCCATCTCTCGCTATGTCGCCGATCTCGAGGCGCGTCTGGGCACGCGCCTGCTCCAGCGCACCACGCGACGCCTGTCGCTCACCGAACCGGGACAGCGTTATGTCGAGCGCTGCCGTCAGATCCTTGCCGAGCTGGACGAGGCCGATGCGATGGCCGGCGAGCAGGACGGGCAGCCGGCCGGCCCGCTGCGCGTCAATGCGCCGCATACGTTCGGCGTGCTGCATCTGGCGCCGCTCTGGCCCACGTTTCTGGGCCGCCACCCTCAGGTCTCGCTCGACATCACGCTGAGCGACCGCCTCGTGGACATCGTCGACGAAGGCTACGACCTCGCGATCCGCATCACGCGTCTGCCCGACTCCTCGCTCGTGCATCGCCGGCTCGCGGGCACGCGCATGGTGCTATGCGCGTCCCCCGAGTACCTCGCACGGCACGGCACGCCGCGGCATCCGAGCGAGCTCGCACACCACGACACCATCGGCTACAGCTACTTTTCGCACCGGCGGGAATGGCGCTTCGATGGCCCCGACGGACCTGTTTCCGTGCGCACCCGGGCGCGGCTCATCGCCGATAACGGCGATACGTGTCTGGCAGCCGCCCTGGCCGGCGCGGGCGTCATCCTGCAGCCGGCGTTTCTCGTGCAGGACGCCCTGCGCGACGGCCGGCTCGTCGAATTCCTGCCGCAATACACGCAGGGCGAGACCGGGATCTTCGTCGTCTATCCCACCCGCAAATACCTCAGCGCAAAAGTGCGAGCGCTCATCGATTTCCTCGTGGAAGCGTTCGCCGCCCCGCAATGGCGCACGCCCGAGCGGCGCTGACACCACTGACGCCACTGGCGCCGCCGTGCGGGCAGCCTGGCTTGCCCGCATCCGCGTCAAAACGCGCGTCGAACCGCACGCGAATAGCCGCAAACGGCGCCCAACACACCCTAACGTCACGGAGCATTCACGGCGTATTTATGGCGTGAGGCGAATGTCCCTTATACTGACGAGCCTGCTGTCCCATTTCACATATTTTGGAAAACTTCTTACTGATCGTCGCCGCGATTGCGCTGGTGTTGCTCAATGGCTTTTTCGTGGCGGCGGAATTCGGTCTCGTCAAACTGCGCCAGACGCGCGTTCATGTCATTGCCCGCCAACGCGGTTGGCGCGGTCGTATTCTGGCCAAGGTCCACGGCCAGCTCGACACCTACCTGTCGGCCTGCCAGCTCGGCATCACGCTCGCCTCGCTGGGACTGGGCTGGATCGGCGAACCGGCCTTCGCGCGCATTCTCACGCCGCTCTTCGAACTGGCCGGCGTGAGTTCCGCCGAGCTGATTCACGCACTCGCGTTCTTCATCGCGTTCTTCACGATCTCGTACCTGCACATCGTCGTGGGCGAGCTCGCGCCCAAGTCGATGGCGCTGCGCATGCCGGAGGCCATCTCGGTATGGACCGCCGCGCCGCTCTACGGCTTTTACTGGCTGATGTACCCAGCCATCTGGATCCTCAACCATAGCGCCAACCGGCTGTTGCGCTGGACTGGGCTCGATCCTTCGCACGGCGCCGACGCCCACTATTCGGCCGACGAAATCAAGCTCATCCTGCGTCGCGGCGCCACCAGCGAAAAGCTCTCGCGCGACGACTGGAACGTGGTGGCCTACGCCATCGACTTCAGCGACCTCACGGTCTCCGACCTGATGCGCCCGATGAGCGAGGTGGCCCCGTTTCGCCGCGGCGCCACGTTCGCGCAGAACATGGACACGGCCTATCGCCACCGTTACAGCCGCTACCCGTTCCTCGACCACGACGGCGAAACGGTGCTCGGCGTCGTCCACCTCAAGGACCTGTTCCTGGCCGAGCATCACGGGCAATCCATCGAAGACCTCGGTAGCATGGCGCGCCCGGTCGAGCGCGTGAAGCCCGACATGCCGGCACGCGAGCTGTTCAGCCGCTTCCGCCGCGGCGCGCCGCACTTTGCCATCGTCGGATGGCCGGACCAGAAGCCTATCGGCTTTCTCACGCTGGACAACCTGCTCTCGGCGCTGGTCGGCAAGATCCGCGACGAGTTCCGGCAGACCGAGGACGACTGGACCCGCATGGAAGACGGCACGCTCATCGGACGCGGCAGCCTGCCGATCCTCACGCTCGAGCGTGCACTGGGCCTCGACATTCCGAGCGAACACGCAGAATCCGTCGGGGGCCTGATCATGAACGCCCTCGGCTATCTCCCGCGCGAAGGTCAGAAGGTCGACTTCGAGGGCTTCTCGGTCGTCGTCAAGAAGATGCAGGGCCCACGGATCGTGCTCGTGCGCGTCTATCCCGAGAGCGTGCGTGAAACCCGTGACATGCAGTCGAAGGCGGCCCATGTGGCGGTGCAACAACGAGCGGACCGAGCAGACGATTGATTCCGGCCGTTTCGCTTGCCAAAATACGCACTATGCGCAACACGCCCGTGAGAGGCGGCGCATATCAGGCACGAGGCGCCTGACGAGCCGAGGGGCATGGCACGACAGTCCGTCGCAACAGAGCCACGGGAGGCGATGGTGGGCGACACGGGGAAGTTGTCACTCGATGCACTGATTGGCGTGTGCTACGACGGCGTGCTCGACGAGGCGTGCTGGGAACGGGCGCTGCGCGAGTTCAACCGCTGGGCGGGCGGCATGGGGTTCCACTCGGTCACGTGGGACCGCGCCCGCCACCGCGCCACGCGCGACTCCCATTCCCTGGACGCGTCACCCGCCATCGTTCGCGAGTTCGTCGAAAAGCTCGCACCAACCGACCCGCGCGTCGCCCTCATGCTGCGACTGCCAATGGGTCACGCCCTGCGCTGCCACCATCATCTGAGCGAGCGCTACGTGGCGCGCAGCGAGCTGTACAACGACTTCCTGATTCCTCACGGCGTGCGCTACACGTATGGTCTGCATCTCGATGGGGCAGACGGCACGAGCGAGTTGCTGGCAATCCTGCGCAGCCCCGATCAGCCGCCTTTCGAGGAAGCCGGGCACGTTCCCGAACTCGAGGTTCTCACGAAGCATCTCGCGCGGGCCGCCAGGCTGCGTGCGGGCGCGCGGCGTCTGCGCGCGCAGGCGGCGACCGGCCTGGCGGTGCTCGACCATCTCGACACGGCGGTCGTCATCACCGACGAGAGCGCGCACGTGCACTACCTGAACGCCGCGGCGCACGAACGGCTCGCGGCCATGCGCAACGTCGGCATTCGCGGCGGAAAATTCACGGCCGTGCTACCGGGCGACGAGCACGCGTTGAAGCGTCTGATCGGGAACGCGGCCGCGCGCATGCCGGTGGCCGGCAGCCATCGTCTGCACGGCGACAGCCAGCGGCACTGGGTGATCACGGCGCTGCCGCTGCGCGAGTCGCACCTGTGCGCCGCACCCTGGGAGCGGCCAATGGTCATGCTCACGCTCGGCGACCTGGACCGGCGTGTGACGCTCGGACCGTTCACGCTCAAGGTGCTGTTCGGGCTCTCCCCCGCCGAAGCGCGGCTCGCCCAGGCGCTGGCCGAAGGACGCGAGCTCACGCAATACGCGCAGGACGCCAACGTCGCCATCAACACGGCGCGCACGCAGTTGCGCCATATCTTCGACAAGACCGGTTGCCGCCGGCAAGCCGACCTGCTGCGGCTGCTGCAGGCGATTCCCGCACTGCGCATGCACTCGCCACGTTGAGCACCACCGGCGTCGGCGTCCCGTCCGCTGCCCCACGAAGCGCGCCGGAACAAAAAAGGCGACCCGAGGGTCGCCTTTGCTTGCCGATTCGTGGGCGCTCAGGCGCGCGCGAACGCCTTGCGGTTGAGTTCGAGCTGGGTGATGAGCTTCTGCAGGCGCGACTCCGCCATGCGCGTGAGCGCGATGAAACGGCACCCGACGTGGTATTCCACATCCTTCGCGAGCGGCACGGTGCGCACCGCACAGACTTCCAGGTCGACCTGGACGGTGCCGTAGTCGCGCAGCTCGATCTCGGCGTGCATGAGCATGGAGCCCTTCGGGATCTCGGCGGCGGCCGCGGCCTTCGTGCGCAAGCCCACGCCGCCCAGCGACAAGTCGAACACCGACAGGCGCATCGGCGTCTCGTCCGGGAATTTGACCGTGCACTGGTACGGGTCGAGGATCGGTGTCTTCACCCGGAAATAATCGCGGCGCTGCAAGCGCACGAGCGTTTCCGGATACGACGAATAGAACGCAGGATAGCCTTCGAACTCACGCTCTTGCACGTCGCCGATCGGAAAATGCACCTGAATGCCTTCCGGCACGCCGACGAACAGCGCGCGCTTGTTGGCCAGCAGCGCACGGTTTTCCGTCTCCACGCCGCCCCAATCGAAATAGAAACCGCGCGCCTGCGGGTCGACCTTGAGCAAACGGGTCACGAGCTGACGCTGCCCGTTCGCGAAGTACACGGTCATGAAGTCGCCGCGGGTGGCCAGATGACGCAGCACCCCGCCGATTTCCAGCGGGTTGCTGATGCGATACGAGTCGTGCAGTTGAGACTCTTCGTCCGACGGTGCCGGTGTCACCTGCGGTTCTGTCGTTTCCATACCTGATCTTCTATTTGTCCCCGTGACGGCCGCGCCTGGTCGCACGATCCGTACGCAATAAAGCCTTCGCGATGCACGCGCGGTGTTGCCATCGCCACATCGCGGCGCGAGTGCGCGCCCGCCGACGCTCGATCACCGTTGCACACCGGATCATGAACGTTAACGGTCGCCGGCCGGAAATATTGAGTGCCCGGCGCACGGACCTGCTGCTCCCCGTACCGTGCGCCACACCCGGGCGTTCGCCCCGCCCTTGTGACTTATCGTTTCAGACGTCGCAGGCGCGGGCCGATCAGCGATGCACCGCAGCCATCAACGCGCCGAAGCCCATGAACACGCCGCCGCTGATCCTGTTGAACGCCTTGAGCACGCGCGCCTCGCGCAGGTACGGCGCAATGCGCAGGCCGCCTGTCGCGTAGATCATGTACCAGCTCATCTCGATGACCGCGAACGTGCCGAGCAGGATCGAGAATTGCGGCAGCTTGGCGGCCGAAGGATCGATGAA
This sequence comes from Pandoraea sp. CB10b_02, assembly GCF_002216225.1. Lineage (NCBI taxonomy): Bacteria > Pseudomonadati > Pseudomonadota > Betaproteobacteria > Burkholderiales > Burkholderiaceae > Pandoraea > Pandoraea sp. CB10b_02. Next base: position 72,791 of record NZ_NJGW02000012.1, on the reverse strand, counting down.
CTGCGGCAGGAAAGCGGCGGCGAAGAGGATGGCTTTCGGGTTGCTGGCGGCGACCAGAAACCCGGACTTGAACAGCTTGCCGAAGCTGGAATCGGCGGCGAGTGCGGGCGCGGCGAGGTTCGCGGCGGCCTCCTTCGTGTCCACCGGCGAGCGCCAGCTCTTGTAGCCCAGGTACACCAGATAGGCCGCGCCAATGTAGCGCAGCGTGTCGAACAGCATCGGCCACGCCTTCAGTACCGCGCCGAGGCCGGCAGCCGAAATCGACATCATGGCGATGAGCGCCGTCATGCAGCCGGCCATCGTGCCCAGCGCAGGGCGAAGCCCGTGTCGCGCGCCGTGCGTCATGACGAGCAGCATGTTGGGCCCGGGCGTCGCCGACACGAAGAATACGGTGACCACGAACAGCCACCAGGTTTGCAGGCTCATGATTGCCTCGAGAAAATGCCTACGCGAATCCGAACAGGCATTGTAGCGTCGAACCGCGACGGCGGCATCGTCCTCGTGTACGTCTCATGCGAATCAAAAATGCCGGAGAAAGGGGGAGGCCCGAAGCAAACGGGCCCGATGGCTTTCGCCATCGGGCCCGTTCATCGTGCGATGCCGGCCAGCCGGGAGGCTGGCGCGGCATGACAAGCGCTAATTACAGCGGCTTGATGTTCGCGGCTTGCTTGCCCTTCGGGCCAACCTTGACCTCGAACGACACGCGTTGGTTCTCTTGCAGCGACTTGAAGCCGTCAACCTTCACTTCCGAGAAGTGAGCGAACAGGTCTTCACCGCCGGCGTCCGGGGTGATGAAGCCGAAGCCCTTTGCGTCGTTGAACCACTTAACAATACCGGTTTCCATGTTTTTTCCTAATAAAACAATAGCCTGGGGTCGGAATGACCCCTCCAGCGCTGACAATCAAGGGAAAATGAAGGACTAGAAACCAGCGAGAAGCAGGAAAACTACGTCGGACAACAACTTCGCGGCTTGACAATCTGCAATTGGTTTTATACGTGTAGCACCGACGCTTGTCAACAGGGAAAATGCCGCAAAATACGTAACAATTTTCGCAAATAGCGGGGAATTCGGGCGCTCTTCATGTGTCCGACCGGCAATTCCTGCCCGTACAATGGGCGTTTTATCCCGCGCCCATGCCGTTATTGCGCGTTTTGGCTACGGTTTTGGCTCTTGCTTCGACTCGTGTTTCAGGGTTCCCCAAGCGGTTTTGCGCGGAATCCCCTCTGGACACCGACACGCCCCTCCGAGCCGCTATGCCGCTACGCCACTGGGCCTTCGATCTCCCTGACCTGCCTACGGATGGAGCCTGACCGCCTCATGCGACCTGCCGCGTCGCACCCCGCCTGTCCTTACCTTCACGCTCATGCACGCGCCGGCGCGCATGGCGCCCGGCGATCCGTCGCCCGCTGGCTCTCGCGCTGGCGGACGTATTCGCTCACGTTTGCCGTCTGCGCCACACTGGCGGCGTGCGCCGGCTCGCCCGCCTACGGCCCGGTGCCGGCCGGCAGCTACCGTGTCCAGTCCGGCGACACGCTCTATGGCATCGCCCGCGCCAACAACACGACCACGGCCGACCTGGTGCGCTGGAACGGTCTGACCGACCCCGACAAGATCGAAGTCGGTCAGGTGCTGCGCGTAGTGCCGCCTCCGGGTTCCGCGAGCGCGCCGGCGGCGGCGTCCGGCACGAGCCCGTCGGGCGGCGCCTCCCGATCGCGCCCCAGCGCCCGGCCGGCGCCGAAGAAGTCCGCTCCCGCGCCAGCGGCACCGCGTGTGGCCACCAACAAGATCCCGATGGTATGGCCGGCCGACGGCCCTGTGCTCGCCAACTTCAACGGCAGCAGCAACAAGGGCATCGACATCGGCGGCAAATCGGGCGATCCGGTGTATGCCGCGGCGGCGGGCAAGGTCGTCTACGCCGGCAGTGGCCTGCGCGGCTACGGCAATCTGGTGATGGTGCAACACGAGAACGGCTATCTCACCGCATACGCTCACAATCGCTCCCTGCTGGTCAAGGAAGGCGCGACGGTGAGCAAGGGGCAGAAGATCGCCGAGATGGGCGACACCGACTCGCACGGCACCGTAAAGCTGCACTTCGAGGTGCGACAGAAGGGCACGCCGTTCAATCCGCGCGACTTCCTGCCGTCGCGCTGATTTCGACGGCGCGAAAACCGCGCGCGAGACGCAAAACGGCAAGGCGCGAAGCCTTGCCGTTTTGCGTTGTGCCGCCAGCGATGGCCCGGATCAGGCCGAAGCCAGATACCCTTGCGCCAGTCCGTTCGAGCGCGCGTCGCCCCAGTCGCGATGCGCTCGCGGATCGGTCCACACGAGCAGATGCAGCGCCGCCAGAGCCCGCGGGTCGTTGAGCAGTTCCCATTTCTGCGTGTTGGTCAGCTTCGCCGGCCCCCTGAGCAGGGCCGCCTCCACGCGGCCCGCGCGCACGGCATCGCGCTTCGCATCGTCGAGCGTCGGCGCCACGCTGGCCGCGACGAGCGCATTGGCCATCGGATCGATCACCGCATCGACGAAATCGACGCGCCTGGGCGACTCGTCGGTGTACTTCTCCGTCATGCGCAGTTCCTTGGGCGGCCATGATTCCTCGGGAATCAGGAACAGGCGCGCGCGCTTGAGGGCGCGCCCGAGCGACACGCGGCTGGAGAACACCGACACCGGGATCGAAATCATCATCGAGCCGACGATCGGCATCAGCCACCAGATGAAGTCGGGGTTGAGCCAGTAGACGATGCCGCCCCACCCGAGCCCGATCAACGTCTGCAGACCGTGGCGACGAATCGCCTCGCCCCAGTGTGTCTGCGCATCCTCGCGCGGCGGCGACTTCCACTGAATCGCGATGCCCGTGAGCGCGGCCAGCACGAATTGCGTGTGAAACAGCATGCGCACGGGCGCGAGCAGCGCGGAGAACACCATTTCGATGAACATGCTCACCGTCACGGCCACCCAGCCGCCGAAACGCTTCGCGCCCTTCACCCAAATCAGCAGCACCGCCAGGATCTTCGGCAGGAAGAGCAACGTGGCGGTCGCCGAGAACAGGGCCAACGCCCGCTCGGGATGCCACTCGGGCCACACCGGGAACAACTGGCGCGGCGCCGTGAAGTACTCCGGCACCACCAGCGTGTGCTTGGCGAGCAGGCACGTGGAGAGGATCAGGAAGATGAACCACAGTGGCGCGGAGACGTAAGCCATCGCCCCGGTCACGAACACGGCGCGATGCACCGGGTGCATGCCCTCGGCCAGGAACAGCCGGAAGTTCATCAGATTGCCCTGACACCAGCGGCGGTCGCGCTTGAGCTCGTCGAGCAGGTTCGGCGGCATTTCCTCGTAGCTGCCGGGCAGGTCGTAGGCGATCCACACGCCCCAGCCCGCACGCCGCATGAGTGCGGCTTCGACGAAGTCGTGCGAGAGGATCGCACCGGAGAGCGCCCCCTTGCCGGGCAGCGGTGCGAGCGCGCAATGCGCCATGAAGGGCTTCATGCGGATGATCGCGTTGTGGCCCCAGTAGTGCGATTCGCCCAGTTGCCAGTAGTGCAGGCCGGCGGTGAACAGCGGACCGTACACGCGTCCGGCGAATTGCTGCAGGCGCGCGTAGAACGTCTCGCGCCCTGCCGCGAGCGGGGCGGTCTGAATGAGACCGGCGCTCGGATGGGCTTCCATCATGCGCACGAGCTTGGTCAGGCATTCGCCGCTCATCACGCTGTCGGCATCGAGCACGATCATGTAGCGGTATTCGCTGCCCCAGCGGCGACAGAAGTCGTCGAGGTTGCCGCTCTTGCGCTTGACGCGGCGCTTGCGGCGCCGATAAAAAATGCGCCCGAAGCCGCCGACCTCACGGCACAGCGCCTGCCAGGCGTCGACTTCGGCCGTGCAGTGATCGGCCTCGTTGGAGTCGGACAGGATGAAGAAGTCGAAGCGCTCGAGCGAGTCGGTCTTGGCGAGCGACTCGTAGGTCGCGCGCAGCCCGGCGAAGACGCGGCCGACGTCCTCGTTGCAGATCGGCATGACGATGGCCGTGCGCGCCTCGGGCTCGATCGGTGCATCGCCGGCCGCCATCTTGGAGATCATGTGGCGCTCGCCGCCGAACAGCAGAACGAAAAAGCCGAAGATGGCGGTCCAGAAACCCGCGGATACCCAACCGAAGAGCAGCACGAAGAGCACCAGCACGGCGAATTCGAGCGGATCGGCGCCGTGATACGGCAGCACGGAGGCCATGAAGTGCGTGGCCAGCGCCGTCTGCGCGATCATCAGCGCGAGCAGCATCCAGCGACGGCGGCGCCCCGCCTGCGACCACTGCCCCCTGGGGTCGGGCGCGTCGCGCACGAGCGGATCGGGATCGGCGCGGCCGGTCAGCTTGCGCCACAGGCGCGCGAGCGGGTTGAGCGACCAGGGCCGGGGAAGGAGCGACGTGCGGCGTACCGGCGGCGCGATGCGCAAGGTCTGCACGCCGCGCACTTCGGTGAGGCCTGCGGCCTCGGCCAGGGAACCGCCCTCGGTCAGGGCGAGGCGCGCAGGCTGCGAGGCGAGCACGGCGTCGCTGTCGGATTCGATTTCGGCGGCGTCATGCGTATGCCATGCCACGGTGGCCACGGGCGCCGCGGCTGCGGCGTCCGACACGGTCACGCCGGCGACGGGCTCGGGCGCCTCGGGCGCCTCGGGCATCTCGGGCATCTGGGACGCGCGCGCGCCCTCGCCCGTACCGTCGTTCGTCACGCGCGCGGCAAGCAGGCGCTGAAGGCGCGTGAGCACGTCCAGCGTATCCCCGCCGTCGCGCTTCGCTTGCGCGAGCAGCGCATGGCGTGTCTCTGCGGGCAGGGGCAACCGGTCGACATACAACTCGTCGACCGGAATATCGGAGCGCTCGCTCACTCGGGGGGTAACAGGTAGCTCCACGTTTCGGATAGGGTATTGCTGCCGTTGCGCAGGTAGGCGCGCATTTCGACGGGTTTCTCGGAATCGAGGCGGCGCATGCGAAGCATGACGCGATAGCCTCCCGTGACGTCATTGCGCTGCGTCTGCACTTCCAGGATCTTGCCGTTGCCGTCGATGGATACATTGCCTTCGACCTTGGCATCGTCCGGCAGTTTCTTGAGCGCCGGGCCCTCGAAATCGAGTGCAAACAGCAGACTGTCGTCTGGTTTCCCCCGGTAGCCGTGTCCTCGACGGCTTTGCGTCACCCACGCCGTGGGAGGGCGCTTGTCGTTGTCTTTCTGCCAGGACAGCTTGTACTCGAGCGAGTACGGCTGCTTGGGTTTGGGCGGCGAATCCGGCACCCAGTACGCGACGATATTGTCGTTCGTTTCGTCCGGGGTCGGGATCTGCACCAGCTCCACGCGGCCCTGTCCCCACTTGCCCTTGGGCTCGACCCAGGCGCTCGGGCGCAGTTCGTAGTGGTCGTCGAGGTCCTGGTAATCGGTGAAATCGCGATCGCGCTGGACCAGACCGAAACCGCTCGGATTCGACAACGCGAACGACGACACGAGCAAACGCTTCGGATTGACGAGCGGACGCCAGATCCATTCGCCGGTCCCCGACTGGATCGACAGGCCGTCCGAGTCGTGGACTTCAGGGCGATAGTCGGGCACCGCGGGCGGCTGGTTCTCGCCGAAGAAGAACATGCTGGTGAGCGGTGCGAGCCCGAGCTTGGTAACGTTCTCGCGCAGGAACAGTTCGGCCTTCACGTCCACGGTGGTGTCGACGCCGGGTCGCAACGTGAAGCGATACGCGCCGGTCGCGCGCGGCGAATCGAGCAGCGCGTAGATGGTCAGTTCCTTCGCACCGGGCGCCGGACGCTGGATCCAGAACTCGGTGAAACGCGGAAACTCCTCGCCCGAGTTCAGCGCGGTGTCCAGCGCGAGCCCGCGCGCGGACAGCCCATAGGTCTGGTTCTTGCCGAGCGCCCGGAAGTAGCTCGCGCCCAGAAAGACCATCACTTCGTCCTTGTACTTCGGCGTGTTGACCGGAAAGTGGATGCGAAAGCCGGCGAAGCCGAGCCCGCGCAGTTGCTTCTGGTCGACCTTGAGCGCGCCGAAGTCGAACATGTCGGGGCTGTAGCGCACTTCACGCGCGGTGTTGCCCACGAGTTCGTTGATTTTGACGGGACGGTCGTAATACGAGCCCTCGTGGAAGAACATCAGCTCGAACGGCAGCTTCTGCGCGCGCCACAGGGCCCGCTCCGGCTTGAAGCGGATGTTGCGGTAGCGGTCGTAGGAGAGATTCTGCAGGTCCTTGGGAAGATTCGGATCCTTGGGTTTGTAGCGATTGTTGGCGAGCGTGCGCGCCTGTTTGGCCACGTCGTCGAACGAGAAAGCATGCGCGGCGCCGCTGACGAGCGCGCAGGCGCTGAGCACACCGGCGAGCGCCAGGTGCAGGGCACGGTGGGAAGTCATGCGAGAAACCGCGTTGAGCAGGAATTCCATCGGCAAAGGGAATGGCGTGTAACGCGCGTGCTGACCGTAGCCAGCGTGCGCCGAACGCGCAATTTTACCCGTTCATTCCCTGATTGACTAAAGATGCATCGGCAAAACCTTCGAAGCAAGCGCTCACATTAACCCAATCCGCCGGCCCGACGCCGCCTGCGGCGCGTCACAAATTTGTGACGATTTGTGACCAAGGGGCAAAACGAGGGGAGAAACGGGGGAAAAAACGAGGGAAAAAACGAGCGGAAACGGCGAAAAAAGGATGGCTTTTAAGGATGGCTTTTGCAGGCTTGCCCCGGCTTTATCTTCCAGGTTGTGTCATTCCGGCGTCAGACACTCGCCTTGTTCGAACGACATTCGCGTCCGGCGAGCCCCACATGGGACGAGAGTCCGTGCCGATCGACGCAGCGCTTCGCGCCTCACCGATTTGCCAGCGCCAACATTGCCCCGAGCCCCATCAACGCCCCGCCGATGGCGCGCCTCACCAGACGCTGCCGACGCAACATCGCGGCACGCAACCAGCCCGCCGAAAACCCGAGCGCCACGAGGCTGAACCAGGCCCAATGCGCGAACGACATGAACGCGCCGTAGGCGGCGCCCAGTTGCCAACCCGTGCCCGCGTGCACGACTTGGGTGAACGTGCTCACCACGAACAAGGTGGTCTTCGGGTTCAAGGCGTTGGTAAGGAATCCGGCGCGAAATGCCCCCTTCGCCTCGCCCCGGCAAACCGCGCCTGCAGCGCCTGCAGCGCCTGCAGCGCCGCCCTGCGCTCCGGCGTCCTCCTCGGTCACGTCCAGCACCGACGAACGGTCGTGCCACGTCCGCCAGCCGATGTACACGAGGTATCCCGCCCCCACCCATTGGATCGCCGTGAACAACCATGGCACTTCGGCAATCAGCAGCCCCACACCCACCAACGTGTAGAAGACGTGCACCTGCACCCCCGCCGCAATACCCAAGGCCGCCCACAAACCCGCACGACGTCCGTGCCGCCAACTCGAACGCGTCACCATCGCGAAATCGGGTCCCGGGCTGATCACCGCCAATATCGTGATCGTCATTACCGCCAATAGCTCTTGCATGAGTTTTTCTCACCTTGTCCGGGAAGGCGCGGCGGCCTTTCCCGCTTTCACGCCATCCCACTTGCGCTTTTCATTTTCCGTCCGCCCGGTTGCGTATTTTCCATCGGCGCGCCCCGCGGCCAAAACGATCTTTTCGCAAGGGAATCCGTGATAATTTCTCACGCATGAACCGCCCACTCCCCCTCAACGCGCTCCATGTGTTCAATGTCGCCGCCAGCGAACTCAGCTTCGCCCGAGCCGCCGACCGCCTGTTCGTCACCCACGGCGCGGTCAGCCGCCAGATCCGCTCGCTCGAACTTGCCGTCGGCCTTCCCCTCTTCGAGCGCCGCAACCGCGCGGTCTTCCTCACGCCCGCCGGCGAACGCCTCCACGCCACCACGCGGCAAATCTTCGAACAGCTCGACTCGACGCTCGCCAGCCTCCAACCCGCCCGGCGGACCCAGCCGCTCGTCGTTTCGTGCGAGCCCACCCTTGCCATGCGCTGGCTCATCCCCCGCCTCGCCGCTTTCGCCGACGCTCATCCCGATATCGCCCTTCACCTGCACTCGGCCGGCGGCCCGCTCGATCTGGCGAGTGCAGGCGTCGACGTCGCCATCCGCCGCAACGACTTCTTCTGGGGTCACTCGCTGGTCGCCGAAACCCTCGCGGACGAATGGATCGGCCCGGTCGGGCTGCCCGCGACATTCGGCCGCGCGCAACTCCACACGCGAACCCGGCCTCACGCGTGGCAGGACTGGCAACGCGCCATGCAACGCGCCGGCGCTTCGCCTCACACACTGCCCCGCTTCGACGCGGGTGCAGCGCCGCCCCCGTTCGAGCACTTCTATCTGAGCCTGCAAGCCGCCGGCGCCGGACTGGGCGCCGCCATCGGATCGGTGTACATGGTCGGCGACGAACTGAGCGCCGGGCGCCTCACCGCTCCCCACGGCTTCGTGCGCGACGGCTCCGCATACGTCGCACTCGCGCGCGAACCGTTCGACCGGCATCCGGCCCGCGAGGCGCTGCTGAACTGGCTGAGGATTTCGCTGGCGGCGTCGGCACGCCCCTGGATCGGGACGCACGCCCCACAATGACCCGCCACGTGCGGCGAATGAAGAGAGATGGCGCCGCCTACACCTGACGCCTTACCGCCGTTCTTCGGGATTTTCGTTTTTGGCGGGCGCCGCCGCCGTTGTCGCCGTTGTCCCCGTTGCCCCCGCTTCCGGCGGCAATGGCGCGGGCGGCGGGCCGGCAGGTGCGCTGGCGGCATCCTCGACCGGCGCCACAGGCGGTCGGCCACCTGCCGAGAGCATTCGCACGCCGCGCCATTTACCCCAGCGGTAGTACGCGAGCGCCATCACGAGCGACACGGCGAAGCCAAGCGGGAAGCTCCACCAGATCGCCTCGGCGCCCCACGTTTTTTGCATTTGCCACGCGAACGGCAGCCGGATCACCCATTGCGACACGAACAGGATCACGAGCGGCGCCGTGACCGCGCCCGTCGCGCGCACCACGCCAAAGAGCACGATGGTCACGCCGAACAGCACAAATGACCACGCCACCACGGTGTTGATGTGTTGCGCCTGCGAGATGGCAAAGCCGTCGCCGGGCAGAAACGCATTCATGAACTGCCGGTTGAAGAGCAGAATCGCCGCGACGAGCACACCGGTCATGACGAAGTTCAGCCCCACGCCCACGCGTCCGATCCGTGAGACGCGCTCCCACAGTCCCGCCCCCACGTTCTGTGCCGTCATCGACGACACGCCCGCGCCGATGGCCAGCGCCGGCATCTGCACGTAAGTCCACAACTGCGACGCCACCCCGTAGGCGGCCGTCGTCTGCGACCCGTAGCCGTTGACGAAGCCCATCATCACCATCGCAGACGACGAGATCACCACCATCTGCAAGCCCATCGGCAGGCCCTTCACCACGATGAGCCGCAACAGCCCGGCGTCGATGCGCAGATAGCGCCAGTCCTTGCGCTGCAACCACAGCGGATCGCGCCGCCGGTAAAGGGTATACATCAGCGCGGCGAGGCTCAGCGTCTGCGCGATGAGCGTGGCGCCCGCCGAGCCCGCAATGCCGAATGGGGGCACCGGTCCCCACCCGAAGATGAAGAGCGGGTTGAGCGCGATGTCGAGGCCCACCGAGAGCAGCATGAAGCGAAACGGCGTGCGCGCGTCGCCCGCCCCGCGCAACGCCATCATCACGAAGTTGTAGAAGTACATCACCGGCAAGGCCACGAAGATGATGCGCAGGTACGAGACGGCGAACGCGCGCGCATCGCCCGGGGTGCCGAGCGCATCGAGCAGCTCCGGCGTGAAGACATAGCCGAATACGGCCACCGCCAGCGACATCAGCACGAAGAACGAGGCGCTCGTGCCGACGATGCGCTGCGTGAGCACGTGGTTCTTCGCGCCGATGGACTGGCCGATGAGGATGGTGTTGGCCATGCTGATGCCGAAGACCACGCCCAGCAGGAAGAACAGCAGGATGTTGGCGTTCGACGCCGCAGTCAGCGCCGACTCACCGAGGAAGTGGCCGATCCACATGGCGTTGATCGAGGCATTGAGCGACTGCAGCACGTTGCTGCCGAGCACGGGCAGCGAGAACCAGAACAGGGTCCTGCCGATCGGGCCGCGCGTGAGATCCCTTTGCGCCATGGCCGCTACTTCGCGTCGAGCTTCACGCCGGGCGCGGGCGTGGGCACGCTGCATCGATGGCCGCGCACGTTCTCGACAAAGTGCTGGATCAGCGGCAGTACCTTGGCTTCGACGTCGCCATGCCCGTAACCGAAGCCGGCGAAATTGAAGTGTGTCGCGCCATCGACCACCGCGAGCCAGTGGCAACCGGCCGGCAGATCGGCGTATGGGACGGTGCGCGTCTGCCATTTGCCATCGAGCGGCGCGTCGCGCGTGCCGGTCACGAGCAGCACGGGTTTTTGAATGCCGTGCCACGCCCCGGACGGAAAGACCGGGCCCGGACCCTGGGGCGAGAACGCGATATAGCCGTCGAAGCGATCGTCGCTGTCGAGCCCGAGCTTGTTCTTCGCGCCCGCCTCGATCATGACCGTCGCCGCCCCCATCGAATGACCGGCGAAGACCGCCGGTCCCGAACGGCACTGCGTTCGCGCCCAGCGCAGCGCAGCGCCCGTGTCTTCCAGCCGCTCGTCATACGCTTCGGGGTCCGTAGTGAGTGCCAGCAAACCATCGCGCAGCCCGCCGTTGCGCACACGGTCGCGTAACGAGTCACGGCCGCTTTCCTTGTGCGCCATCGTCACGGTCAGCCAACCGTATTGCGAGAGCGCGCGGCCCAGCCACGCGAGCGCGTCGCGGTCGTCGCCCGCGCCGGGGCTGAGCACCGCCACGCCATGGCAGGCCGACGGCGGCCGAAAAACATGGAGATTGACGTAGCCGCCGTCGCTGCGCAGCACACGTTGATCGGCGCCGGTTGGCGGTCGCGGCGAAGCGTTGGGTGAGGAGATGGCCGGTGCAGCCGATGCCCCGGAAGGCGCGGAAGGTGCGGAAGGCGTGGAACGGGAAGGTGCGGCGGCCGCCGGATTCCGCGCGGGCGTACCGGGCAAGGCTGTGTCGGCAGCCGAGGCGGGCGGCGTCAGGAGGATCAGTGCCGCGAGGCAGGCGAGCCTGATCGCGCCGGGGCTGCAGGCGCCGAGCGCGACGAGCTTCGTCCCGATCGATCGTCCCACGGCCCTGCGCGACAGTCCGAGCATCCGTTCTCCCTTGGTATCTGGCGGCCTGCAGCCAAGTCGGCCTGACGGCCAGGGACCGGTCTCGCGCCGAAGTCCCGCTGCGACATCACACGATGGATCATCTTAGCGCGGATTGCGAAGGAACTCGCATGATTTTTGCATCGACGACACCTGTCTCGCGGGCGCAACGCGCGCCACGGGCCGCGCACACGTCAGGCGCGCCGAGGACGCGCACCGCGTGTGTCGCGCGACAGTCCGAGCGCCGACGCATATCCCGCCGGATCGAAGCGCCAGGTCAGCACGAGCAGCGCCACGTTGAGCACGATCAGCCCGATCCATGCCGGCAGAAAACTGCCCGTCGCCGCTCGCGCCGCGCCGGCCGCGAACGGCGCCACGGCCGCAATGCAAAAGCCCACGCCCTGCATGAAGGCCGCCAGCGCCGCCGCGTGACGCGGTTGCGCATGATGGTCGAGCGCCAGCACCAGTCCCAGCGAGAACGTGCCGCCCAGTCCGAAGCCGATGCCGCCGATCCACCACCACGCGGCCGCCTGCGGCGCGACCACGAGGCCGACCACGCCGGCCAGTGTCGCGGCGAGCGCGAGCGTCAGCCAACGGCGGCGGTCGACATTGCGCCGCGCCAGCCACGGCAGCAGCAGCGCCGCGACGACCTGACATGCCGTGAGCCACGCGAGCAACGCACCGCTGTGCGTTGCGCTCATGCCGCGCTGCTGATAGAACGGCGGCAGCCACGCGACCATCGTCGTGTATGTGCAGTTGATGAGCCCGAAATACACCGCGAGCGTCCATGCCCGGTGCTTGCGCAGCAACGCGAGCATCGATGGCGCACCGCCCTCGGTGCGCTCGCTCGCATCGCGGCAGGCGGCGCGCAGATCCTCCGCCGTGGAAGGCGTCGGTGCGCGCGGCGGCGCCGCCATCGGCGAGAGCGACCGGAGCGGCGAGAGCGGCGCACGCCACCACGCCAGCGCGGCCGCGCCTACCACCGCGAGCCACACGCCCAGCCCGGCGCGCCAGTCGTCCGTCCGCGCGGCGACCCAGGGACTCACCGCGGCGCCGAGTCCTCCGCCGCCCATCAGCGCCGCCGAGTACAGCCCCATCATCGATGTCATGCGCGCCGCGCTGAAGTTCGCTTTCACCACACCCGGCAGCAACGCCTGGATGATCGCGATGCCGACACCGGAAGCCAGCGCGGTGCCGATCATCGTCGCGGTGTCGTCGGCGACGAAGCGCAGGCCGCACGCCAACGCCAGCGCCGCGAGGCCCAGCAGCACGCCGCGGCGCTCGCCGAACCGGCGAGTGAGCCCGCTCGCGGCGAACGCCCCCGCCCCCATGGCCAGCACGGGCAGCGACGTCAGCAACGCCGCCACGGGATATGTCATCCCGGTCGCCTCGCGGATCTGCGGCAGCAGCGGGCTGACGGACGTGAGCGTGGGCCGGAGCGTCAGCCCGACCGCAACGATGGCCAGCCAGAGCGTCATGCCGGCACACCCTCGCTCACCACGACGCGACCATTGGCCACCACCCAGCGCCGCGGCGCGCGCGTCACGACAGCCTGCGCGGCATTGACGGCGTCCACGAGCACGAGGTCGGCGCGCGCTCCGACTTGCAGGCCGTAGTGCTCGAAACCGCAGACCGCCGCGCCCTGGTGCGTCACGCAATCGAGCGCGATCTGCTCGAGTTCGTCGTCGCGGCGCAGGTTGTAGCGCAGTCCGATCATCATGGCGCGCTCGAGCATGTCGGGCGAGCCGTAAGGCGTCCACGTATCGCGAATGCCGTCGTTGCCGCCGGCGAGCGCCACGCCCGCACGCCGGCATGCCAGCAGCGGCGGCACCGTGCGCGACGGCGGCGCCGTGGTGACGAGCGCCACGCCCGCCTGCGCAAGACGCGCGAGCAGGGCCTGCGCGCGCGCCGCATCGAGCTCGCCCAGACAGAACGCATGCGACACCACGACCTTGCCCTGCATGCCCAGCGCCGCAATGCGCTCGAGCATGAGCTCGAACGTGAACACGCCCATCTCGCCCGGCTCGTGCAGATGGATGTCGACCGGGCAACCATGCTTGTCGGCGAGCGCGAACATCGCATCGAGCGACGCCTTCGGGTCACGGTCGATCGCGCACGGATCGAGCCAGCCGAGCACGTCGGCGCCGCGGGAGAGCGCCGCGTCGAGCAGCTCGAGGGTGCCGGCGCGGTCGAGCACGCCCGATTGCGGGAACGCCACGATCTGCATGTCGAGCGTATCGGCCAGCGTGTCGCGCGTGGCGAGCACCCCATCGAGATGGCGCAGGCCGGCGTCGGTGTCGATATCGACGTGCGTGCGCAAGCGCGTGGTGCCCGCGGCGAGGAACGCGCGCGCCAGCGCGAGCGACGCCGCACCGGCATCGTGTCCGCTTTGCGCGCGCCACTGGCGCTCGTTGTCGATGCGATCGACGAGCCGCGTGCCGCACGCGTTCACGTACCACGGCATGCCCCACACCGTCTTGTCCAAATGGGTGTGCGACTCCACGAGACCCGGCAGCAGCAGCGCGCCGCGCGCGTCGATCCGCCTAGCCGCGGCGTCCTTCGTCGCGGGCAGCGAGGCGCCCAGCGCGACGATGCGCCCCTGCGCGACGCGCACGTCCACCGGCGTGCCGTCGAGCGCGCGTGCATTGCGAATGTCCAGTGTTGTCATGCGTTCCTCAATTTCAATGTGCAGCGATGAATGCAACGGAAAAGGCAGAACGCCGCACGGGCGCGCGACGAGCTGCCATGCCGGTCAAGCGGCCGGGGCGCCTCAGGCGCCCTGCGCCAGCGACGCGGCGACGTTGCGCGAGCGCGTGAGCAGGCTCACCAGCACGAAGGTCGCGCCATTGACCGCAAGCGCCACCAATCCCATGTTGATCGACGCGAGCGTGGCCGACGCGCCCGGCAAGAGCGTGCGCAGGTTGACGTCGAAGCCGACTGCCGCCAGCAGTACGACGGCCCCCGCGCCGATGCCGGCAAACGCGCCGTACTTGTTGCCGAACGGACGCGGCAGCAGGCTCGCCACGAACGACGGGAACAACTGCGTGAGCAGGCTCGAGGCGAACAGCGCCAGCGCCACGAACGTCGCCCCGCCGCGCAGCACGAAGAACACTGCGACCAGCCCGAACAGCGGCAGCACGCGCTTGGCCAGCTTGCCGACGAACGCATCGCTCGCCTGCGGCGCAAAGCCGTCGCGGTAGATGTTCTTGGCGATCAGCGTGGACGCGTTGAGCAGGATCATCGAACCCGGCACGAGCGCGGTCAACACCCCGACGCCGCCGATCACGCCCACGAACCACGGCGAGAACGTCTGCTTGACGATGCGCAGCAGCGCGAGGTCCGAGTCGGCGCCCGCGAGTCCCGGCACTTGCAGAATCGCCGCGAAGCCCACGAAGAACATGAAGGCGATGACCATCTGATAGAGCGGCATCAGAATCGTGTTCTTGCGCACCGCGCTCTCGGTCTTGGCCGCGTACACCGACGTGAAGACATACGGGTACAGGTAGTAGCCGAGCGACGTGAGCAGGATCGTCGAGTTGTACCAGGACAGCGTCAGCCCGCTCGTGGGCATCTGCAGGAAGCCCGGGCGCGCCGCTTCGATGCGATCGAACATCTCGCCGAAGCCGCCGAAGTAGTGCAGCGGCAAATAGATGCCGAGGAAAACCGCAATCACGAGAATCAGGATGTCCTTGTAGATCGCAATGCTCGCCGAGCCGTGGATGCCCGAGACGGTGATGTAGAGCACCATCGCGATCGCCCCGCACCAGATCGCCAGGGCTGACGAAATCGTGCCGTAGGACGCCTCGGAGACGATGATGCCCAGCCCGCGCAACTGGATGATCAGCAACGCGCTCATGCCCAGCACGGCCACCACCGAGACGATTACGCCCATCGCCCGCGAGCGGTACGCCGTAGCGAAGAAATCGGAGAACGACACGCAACCGTGGCGCGTGGCATGACGCCATGCCGCCGGGAGCATCCAGTAGCCCAGCAGATAGGCGAGCGCACCGTAGGCGAGGATGTAGAACGCGGGCGGCCCCTTGCTGTAGGCCCAGCCGCTCGCGCCCAGAAACGTGAACGTCGAAAAGGCCTCCCCGGCCATCAGGAGAAAGACGAGCAGCGTGCCGAAGCCGCGGCCGCCCACAGCCCATTGCTCGAGACTCATCGTGCGCCCGCGACGCGCGCGCAGCCCGACGAAGAGCGCGAATGCCAGAAATGCCGCAATCACGGCGAGCGCGGCATTCATGATGCGCCCCCGTCGCGGTGGTCGGCGCGCGGCGCGTCGCGCGAACCGTCGAAGCGGAACATCACCACCATGACAAGCGAGGTCAGCAGCAACCAGGTGATGTTCCAGGTCATCAGGAACGGCAGCCCGGCGAGCCGGGTGCCGACGTGTTCGGCGAGCCAACCGCCGCCGTAGAAGGCCGCGGCAGGCAGCGCGGCCAGGCAATGTACGGGTTTCATGACGTCTCCAGACCCAAGGAATTCAAAAGGCGCCGCCCCCACCGGTATCACGGCGGGGGCGGCGCGGCCATGGCTTCGTCCACTTCGCGAGCGCCCGGTGTGGCTGGCAAGTCGCGTCGAATTGCCATATCATCAACCAAACACAACAAAATGGTTAACCATTTTTGTTGACCATTATCGGTAACGATTTGCCGGAATGCAAGGCCGGTGTGCCGGGAGGGAGGAAAACCGAGGGTTAACCGAGAGTTAACGGGAAGGAGAGCGCGGGAAGGAGAGCGCGGGAAGGAAGAGCGGGAAAAACGGGAAAGAACGGGGAGAGTGATGAAAGCGTGGCCGGGAGATTGGCGGGACGAATTGAAGCCAATCGGGACAAAAGCGAGACGAAAACAAGGCGAAGGCGCGATTCGAAGGCTGCCGCCTCGGACGGGTACAATGCGCCCCACGCCCATGTGAAACGGCACGAGACGCCGTCCGGCGCCGGCCAGACTGGCGGCGAGCGAACGGCGCTTGAGCGCCCCGCTGCCCGGGTTTCGCGGGGTGAACGATTTTCAGGGAGGTCAGGCTTGAGCCGCACCGCAGCACCGGCGTCGTCGCACGACGCTTTCCCCGCCGGCACCCCGTCCGGCGCAGATCCCGGGCCGGCGCGCCCCGAGCGGGGCGACGTCGCGCCGGGCAGCGCCGGCCAGCAGATCGAGGCGCGCGTCTACGCCGCCATCTCGCGGGCGCTGCTCTCCGGCAAGCTGCGCCCCGGCATGCCGCTGCGCGAGCGCAACCTCGCACAGGCGTTCGACTGCACCCGCGGCGCGGTGCGCAAGGTGCTCGCCAGACTGGGCTTCGAGGGCAAGCTCGTGCTCGAGCCCAACCGCGGGGCCTTCGTGCCGCAACCCTCGCTCGACGACATCCGCCAGACATACCGGGCGCGACGCGTGCTCGAGACTGGCGTGATCGCCAGCATTTGCGGCCGCCTGAGCGCAGACCAGCTCGCCATTCTGGACGATCACGTCGCCACGGAAGCGCGCTCGCATGCCGACGGCACGCACGAGCGGTCCATCCAGCTCGCGGGCGAGTTCCATCTCAAACTGATCGGCATGGCCGACAGCGCCGAGCTCGATGCCTTCGCGCGTGCGCTCGTCGCCAAGACCGAGCTCTACAAGGCGCTGTACGATCCGGCCGAATTCATGCATTGCGCGCCGACCGAGCACGCCCGGCTCGTGGGCCAGTTGCGCGAGGGCCGTACACCGGCCGCCACAGCGCTTGCCACCGCGCATCTCGACGAGCTCGAAGCTCGCGTGCTCAAGCGGGCCGCCGCCGCGGAGACGCCCGACTTTCGCGCCATCTTCGCCGAAGCGTTCGCGACAGGCGCGCCGCGCGCATGAGCCCGCCGCGCGCGAATCCGTTGTGTGTGAATGGGTGGTGTGAATGCGTCGCGCGTCAAGCCGACGCGGCATTCCCGCCACGGCTCAGGGGTCGCGTCGCACGCATTGCACAATCGGGGTATATTTCGCCTGTTTGCGACGGGCGCCACGCCCGATCCCCCTCGCCTGACGCATGAAGCCCGAAGGAAGCCCATGTCCCATCTGGTAGTCCACGGCGGCCAGCCGCTACGCGGCCGCATCACCCCCTCCGCCAACAAGAATGCCGTTCTCCCGGTGCTGTGCGCCACGCTGCTCACCGACCAGCCGGTGCGCCTCATCGGCGTGCCCGAGATCACCGACGTTCGCAAGATCCTCGACATCTTTCGCCAGCTCGGCAGCGACGTGAGCGTCGATTTCGACACCGGCACGCTCGAGCTCCACCATCGCAACACCAAATTCGACCCGCGCACCGACCATCTGCCGGAAGAGATGCGCTCGTCGATCATGCTGGTGCCGCCGCTGCTCGCGCGTTTCGGCGTGGCGCGCATCGAGGACAACATCAAG
Organism: Pandoraea sp. CB10b_02; assembly: GCF_002216225.1. Lineage (NCBI taxonomy): Bacteria > Pseudomonadati > Pseudomonadota > Betaproteobacteria > Burkholderiales > Burkholderiaceae > Pandoraea > Pandoraea sp. CB10b_02. The sequence continues at coordinate 55,191 of NZ_NJGW02000012.1, read as the reverse complement.
GGCTGCACGCTCGGCGTGCGTGAGATCGACCCGCACATCGAAGTGCTACGCCATTTCGGCGGACGCGTGGAGCGCACCGAAGGCTCGCTGCTCATCCATGCCGACGACGCGCGCCCCGCCATCCACCACTGGCTCGACTACGCGTCGGTGACCACCACGGAGAACTTCGTGCTGTGCGCGGCGAGCGCCAACGGCCGCTCGCAACTGAACAACGCCGCCTCCGAGCCGCACGTGCAGGAGTTCTGCCGCTTCATGCAGATGCTCGGCGTCCCCATCGAAGGCATTGGTACGTCGCAGCTCGCCATCGAGGGCGTGACACGCTTCGGCGGCGGCGAATTCCGCTTCGCGGAGGACTTCCACGAGATCACGACGTTTCTCGCGCTCGGCGCCATCACCGGGGGCGAAATCACGGTCAAGAACACGGCGCCCGAGCAGTTCCCGCTCATCGACCGCACGTTCGCCAAGTTCGGCGTGAAGGTCGAACACCGCGACGGCTGGTCCACCGCCACGGCGCAGGGCAAGCTCAAGGTGCAGACGCCGTTCACGCAGAACATTCTGACGAAGGTCGAAGCGGCGCCATGGCCGTACTTCCCGGTCGATCTGCTGCCGATCTTCATTGCGCTGGGCGTGAAGGCCGAAGGCAGCGCCATGTTCTGGAACAAGGTGTACGACGGCGCCATGGGCTGGTCGACCGAACTGTCGAAATTCGGCGCGCATGTCTTCCAGTCGGATCCGCATCGCCTCATCACCTTCGGCGGCGTGCCGCTCACGCCGGCCGTGGTGGAGAGCCCGTACATCATCCGCGTGGCGATCGCGTTGCTGATGGTGGCGGCCAGCATCGAAGGCCAGTCGACGATCAAGAACGCGCAGCCAATCCGACGTGCGCACCCACACTTCGTGGAAAACCTTTGCTCCGTGGGCGCGAACGTCGTCTGGTCGACGCCGGAATAGTCAGTCCCTGAGCGGCTCGTGCGCCGTCTCGCGTGCGGCGACGAGCGCAATCGCCGTGACGGCCAGCGCAGCCGTCACGTACAGCGACACGGACACCGTCGTGCCGTATTCCTTGTACAGACTCACGATGATGAGCGGCGCGAAGCCGCCGCCGAGTATGCCGGCGAGCGTGTAGGCCAGCGACGATCCGGCATAGCGCACACGCGTCGGGAACTGCTCCGTGACGAAAGCGGCCTGCGGCCCGTACATGATCGCGTGGATCACCAGACCGATGACCACCGACAGCACGATCAGCGCCGGGTTCGACGTGTCGAGCAGCACGAAGAATCCATAGGCCCAGATCGCCGCGCACAGTACGCCGAAGCCATACACCGGCCGGCGACCAAGCTTGTCGGAAAGCGCGCCGAACAGCGGCACGGTCAGCGCGTTGAACGCAGTACCGACGAGCACGGCGGTGAGCGCCAGCGGACGCGACAGATGCAGCGTGCCCGTCACGTAAGTCAGCGTGAATACCACCATCAACGCATAGAGCACGTCCGAGCCGATACGCGAGCCGCCGGCGATCAGCAGGTGGCGCCAGTGCGAACGGAACACGTCGGCGATCGGCATTTGCGCCTGACGATCCGAGTGCGCCATCTCTTCGAACAGGGGCGTTTCCTCGACGCCGCGTCGCACCCACAGACCGAACGCCACGAGCACGAGGCTCAACAGGAACGGCACGCGCCAGCCCCACGACAGGAAGTCGTCGGGCGAAATCGACAGCGTGATGAGCGCGATGAGGCCCGTGGCGAGCAGCGTGCCGAAAGACGGGCCGACCTGCGTCCACGACGCATTCAGGCCGCGCTTGCGCTGATCGCCGTGCTCGACCGAGAGCAGTACCGCACCGGCCCATTCGCCGCCGAGGGCAACGCCCTGCACGAACCGCAGCGCCACGAGCAGCACCGGACTCCAGATGCCGATGGCCGCATACGTCGGCAGCAGCCCCATGAGGCCCGTGGTCACGCCCATGACCACGAGCGTCAGCACGAGCACGGCGCGCCTGCCGATCTTGTCGCCCAGGTTGCCGAACACGAAGCCGCCGAGCGGGCGCGAGACGTAGCCGACGGCGTATGTCGAGAGCGCCAGGATCGTGCCGGCCAGCGGGTCGACCGACGGGAAGAACAGGCGGTTGAACACCAGCGCGGCGAGTGTGTTGTAGACGGTGAAGTCGTACCACTCGAGCGTGGTGCCGACCATGCTGGCCGTGGCGAGGCGCCCTTTCTTCGAGCGCTGCGCGTGCGCGGTGGCGGCGGTGGCGGCGGTGGCGGCGGTGGCGGCGGTGGCGCGCGTATTGGAATAGGTCGTCATGGATGTCTCCAGTGAGTCCGTGAGTTCCGAGGGAAGGGAAGAACGCAGAACGGGGGAACGGGGGAACGGGGCGAGGACCGGGGTCAGTCGCCGTTGGCGCCAAGACGCCACAGCATTGCGAAGCGGGTCACTTCCGCAGCCGGCACGCCATGCGCCGCGGCAAGCGCTTCGGCAGCCGTGCGCACGGCGTCGGGGTCCGTCCCCTCGATGAGCACCACGGCGTCGGCAGGGGGCGGGAGAGCATCCGCTGCCGTGAGAGAGACCGACAGCGCGGGCACCGTCACTTGCAGGGTGGCGCGCACGACTGCGTCGGCCTGCGCGATTTCCGCGAGCTGAGCGTCGAGGCGCGGGCGCGCCTGCTGCACGGTCGTCTCCGGCAGCACGAAGGCAGCCAGCATGCCGCCCTGCCCTTCGCCGGCTTCCACGTCGAGCGTGCCGACGCGGCGCTGCGTGTGCCGCATGCGCGAGAAGTTGCGCAGTGACCATTCCGTCTGATGCGTGAAGGCGCGCGTGTACGGCTCGCTGGTGAAGACGCCGGCGTCCTGCGTGCAGTAGAGCGCGAGGTACGGACGCGCCGTGTCGTGCAGCGCCTTGAAACGACGGGCGAACCGGAAGCCGGGAATCGCCACACGTTCCTGCATGTGTTCGCGGTCGTACCAGCGATTGAAATCGGCTTCGAAGGCCGGATCGATATTCGTCCAGATACAGAGTTGGGCGCGCGGGAGGGTTGCAGTCATGAGCAGTCCATCGGTTTCGAACAATCGGGAGACCGGCCGGTGCTCGAGGCGCGAGGCTCGGCCGTCCGGGCGAGTGTGCAAAACGAGGGAAAACGCGTCCAACAAGAAATCAAATTCGCCGCGACAGCAAATTCTTATGACTGCCGCCAAACCCTTGCATGACGGGCTCAACGACCGTATTGGGCCCGGCGCGGGCGGGATTGCGCGACGCCGTGGCGCGGAAATACGTCGGGCCGCTCAGGACTCGCCGTCACCCCACGCGGGCGCGGTCATGGCGGCCGCGGGCGGAATCGCAATGTCCGGGCCCATATTGAGCGCGAACTCGCTGGCGGTGCGTTGCGCAAGGCGTGCAACGTTCTCGGCGAGCAAGGCGCCGGTGCGAAACGAGCCGACGAGCGGCAGATTAGGGAAGTTCGCATTCACGCGCAGCAGGTGCAGGCTATGCTCGCCGAGTTCGCGCTGGATGATGGCCGGCGGCAGGATGGCGACGCCGAAGCCGTCGGCCACGAGGCGGATGATCGCCGCGACCGAGGTCATGCAATTGACGCGCACGGGCCGTTCGGCGGCGACCGAGAACATGCGCTCGAGGGTCTTGTGCGGGCCGGAATGGCGCGAGAAGCTGACCAGCGGATAGGCCGCCAGGTCTGCCACGTCCAGCGTCTCGCCTTCGAGATTCAGCTTGGGGCTCGCCACCCAGCGCATCGGAAATTCCGCGAGCACCACGTTTTCGATTCCTGTGCCGTTCTGTATGTCCGTCTGCAACACGAGGTCGAGCGAGCCGGCTTCGAGTTGCTTGCACAGGTTGATGGTCGTCTCGCTGGTGACCTCGATCTCGAGTTGCGGATATTCACGGTGAATGCGAGCGGCCAGATCAGGAAACCAACTATGCACGATCGACTCGACCACGCCGATCTTGAGCACGCCCGGCGGCATGTCCGGGTCGCTCAGTTCGCGCTTCATCTCCTGGCCGAGCATCACGATGCGCTCGGCATACGCCAGCGCTTTTTGCCCCGCCGCGGTAAGCGTCACCTCGCGGGCGCTGCGATCGAACAGGCGCACCCCGAAACTCTGCTCGAGCGACGCGATGCGACTGGACACCCCCGCCTGCGTGGTGTGCAGACGCTCGGCCGTCAGCCGGAAATTGCGAAGCTTGGCGAGCCAGACGAAGGTTTCGAGAAAGCGCAGATTCATGCGGGATAACAGCGGAGCATGCCCGGGAGTCGTCCATTCTAGCGGGAACGAAAAACGCAACCCCGCGCTTGCAGCGTATGGGTGAGCGGTCACGCTGTTACGTCCGGACGCTCCCGCCGTGTTTCGCGATGTTTCGCGATGTTTCGTTTCCGTAACGTTTTCGCCCGCCCACTCCTTCGACGCCATGCGCCGAACTCCTTAGAAATCAAGCGGTTGATCGTGCCGAACGCTCTGGCACGGGATTTGCACATACTTGGCCAACGGCCCCGTCGAGGCCGGAGGGCCGAATCCTTGGAGACCGTCATGGCAACCGCCCATTTCCGCCGACCGCATCCGACAGTGGAACTCGCGCGCTGCGTGTTCCGGCAGCACTACATCCGCATCATGCAGGCCGACCAGCCCGGCAGCTACGCGGTGCTCGTGGACATTTGGCCGATGGACGGCCGCACGTTCTCCAGCATCGATCAGGCCAAACACGCGGCAATGCTGTTCATCCGCGACATGGAAAACGAGTGAGTCCACACCGGCGACGCTCGCGCCAGCGGCGCTGGCGCGCAGCGTGCGCCCCCAAAAGACGAGACCGATGAAACCTCACCACACCCACCTCGGCGTCGAACGCCACGCCCGATCCGTCCTGGCGCATGCGGCCACGCGCGAGGAAGTCGTGCTCGATCCCACGAGCGACCCCTATGCGCGTGTCGCGGTCGAGGCCTATGCCGAAGCGTGCGCTCACGACCAGCCTTGGCTTGCCGAAGCGCTGCAGCGCCAGTACCGGCTCGCGGGCGGTACACCGTCGAGCGCCGCGGCACTCTGGCGGGCGTTTCACGCAGCGCAACGACAGGCAAGAGAAAGCGATTCGTATGACGAGGCGGCGTGGACTCACGTGGCACTGCATCTGTGCGGCGTGCTGGGGGCGATGAATCTCTAGCCGGCCCTGGCGCGCGGCGCAAGCGGCGTTGTTGCCGAAGATTCACAAAAGCGCGGCGAGTGAGGCATTTCTGGCATACTTCGTGCAAAGTAAATTACGAAGTTTGCACCTCGCCCAATGAGCAAGTTTCCCGCGCCGGTTCGATGTCTGAACCGGCACCTCATCGCCAGTATTTTCGGCACGCTGATCCTGTTATTTCCCGCCGCCGCGCTGGTTGTGCCGCGCGGAGGAAACACGGTGATGTTTCTGACCGTGGCGCTGGCGGCCGCCGTGCTGTGGGCGGACCGTCGATGGGGTGAGATCCGAACGCTCGTCAGCGCCGACCTTGGCGTTCGCGTGCTCGTCATTTCGCTGGTCTTGCCGTTTTTCGGCGTCCTGCTGACCGAGACACTCCACGGAAAAGTCGTCTCGAATACCCTTGATTCTCCCGTTCGTTTCCTGCTTGCCGTCATCGTATTTTTCGGACTGCGCCGGCTCGCCGACGCCATACCCAAGTGGGTCGATCTCACGTTCGGCGTGGGTGCCGTCAGTGCGGCGGCCATGGCGTTGTATTCGACGGCCGACCTTCTCGCACCGCGCGCTGGAAGCACGTTCCTGAATCCGATTCACTTCGGCGACATCGCGCTATTGCTCGGCATCCTCTCGGTAGTATCGATTCACTGGCTCTCCCATGACAGGCCGTGGACCGTGGCGTTCAAGCTCCTCGGTGGCGCTGCCGGTTGCTATGCCTCCGTGGCAAGTCAATCGCGAGGCGGATGGATCGCCTTGCCCTGCCTGCTCGTGGTTTGGCTGCTGTGGCGCAGGCATCCGATGAGCATGGCGCGCCGGGTGACGATCGCCGCTGTCGCCATCGTTCTGCTCGCGAGCGCTTTCACGTCGCGGACTGTTCGCGAGCGGTTTGTCTCCGTCCAGACCGACCTCACCAGCCTGTCCGCGGGGCATCCGGATACGTCTACCGGCATTCGACTCGAATTGTGGAAGGCCGCCGGCCAGCTCATTGCGGACCATCCGATCCTCGGCCTCGGCGCTCATGGCTATCGCGACGCCATGCCCACGATGGCCAAGGAAGGCGTGCTCACGCCCACTGCGGCCGACTACGGCATGGGCGAAGTCCACAATCAGGTGCTGGCGTATTTTGTCGACTACGGACTGCCCGGCCTGCTGGCGATCCTTGCCGTCTATGTCGGCCCGGCCTGCTTCTTCATCCGTGCGGCCAGGCTCACCCACAGCCCGCGAGCCCACCGAGCGGCGCTCATGGGGCTGATGACCGCCGTCGCCTTCGCCATCTTCGGGTTGACCGTCGAGACGTTCAATCTAAAGGTGACGGTGGCCTTTTACGCGACCATGCTGGCATTATTCGCAGCATTCGCCTGTCCCGCCGTCCCCGACGACGCCTCGCCGCCCGCCTCACGTCAACGCTAGAACCAGAGCATGCTGAGCATCCTGATCCCCACCTGGAACAACCTGCCGTTCCTCAAGCTGTGCATCGATAGCGTTCGCCGCCATTCGCGCGAGGCGCACGAGATCCTCGTTCATGTGAACGACGGCAGCGACGGCACGCTCGACTGGGTGCGCGAGCAGGGGCTGCGCCACACGCACAGCCGCGGCAACGTCGGGGTATGCCTCGCGCTCAACCAGCTCGCACCGCTCGCGTCGCACGATCAGTTGCTCTTCCTGAACGACGACATGTTCGTCACCCCCGGCTGGGACACCGCGCTGACAGACGCCGCACGCGCGCTCGACACGCCCGTGTACTACCTGTCGTCGGTGATGATCGAGCCGAATGCCGGCGTCAGCAAGCAGGTGGTCTCGCGGGACTTCGGCACGACGGTCGAAACGTTCGACGAGGCAGGACTGCTCGCCTTTGCCGCGTCGCTCGGGCGCGGCGATGTGAATGGCGTACCAACGCAGCCCACGCTCGTGAGTCGCAGTCTGTGGCATCTGGTGGGGGGGTACAGCATCGAATTCGGCCCGGGCATGAGCAGCGACGACGACTTCCTCATGAAGCTATGGCTGGTCGGCTGCCGCACGTTCCGCATCGTCGGCAAGAGCGTGGTTTATCACTTTGGCTGCCGCTCCACCGGCCGCGTCGTGAAAAACCGCGGCAGCCGCGAATTCCTCATGAAATGGGGCATGACGCAGGCCGAGTTCAAGCGCGACTACCTCGAACTGGCGGGCACGCCGGCCGGCAACGCGCTGCCCAACGTCCCCCAGCCGAGCGGCAAAAGCCGCATCAAGCGCGCGCTGCACGGCAGCAAACCCTACCCGCTCGAAGACCTCGCGCGTTGGGACGCCAACGTGCCCGACCACCTAGAACTGGACTGACGCGCGCCGCGTCCCCCGTTCGCCGACCGGCAGCGGTCGGCCGCCCCTCAGTTGCCCCTGAGCCGTCTCGCTTCACGGCATCGCGGAAATGTCCGGAATGTCCGGAATGTCGGGAATGTCGCCACGTAGGGAACGCAGGGAACGTCAACGGCGTGGATGGCGAATCCTCGCCCAGGCGTGCTCGAGACGCTGCACCGCACGATGATCGTGATGTTGCGTCCACCACCGTCCGACTTCCCAGACCATTCCGGCCAGCAGGGCGATGAGCGCGAGCGCGCCGATCGTGTACCAGATTTCACCGAATGAGGTTGCCATGTTGGCCTCCCGAAAATGCTTCACGGAGGCCCGCCGGCCGTCCGTGATTGCATTCTAGGCGAGACTGCCCGGCTTTCCCGCCGGATCTACCCTCGGGTCGGCATCACAGCTGCCCCATCATGAGTTGCACGCCGAGGCTGCTCACCGACACCGCGGCCCATACGCCCAGCCCCAGCAGGATCGGCCGCACGCCTGTCGACGCCATCCGGCGCAGGTTCGACGACAGGCCGATGGCCGTGAGCGCCACGATGATCAGGAACTCGGCGGCGTCATGAATCCACGGCTGCAGGGCAGCCGGCACGAACCCGGCGGTGCGCACGCCCGAGGCGATGAGAAAGCCCAGGATGAACCACGGGAAGATGCGGGCGAGGCTGAAATTGCCCGCGCCGGCGCGCTTGGCGCGGTAAGCGACGATCGCGGCCAGCGTCAGGCAGATCGGAATGATCAGCGTGGCGCGAGTGAGCTTGACGATGGTCGCGTAATCGCCGGCCGCCTTGCTGTAGCTATAGCCAGCCGCGACCACCGACGACGTGTCGTTGATGGCCGTGCCCGCCCACATGCCGAAGCCGAGATCCGACAGATTGAGCATGTGGCCGAGCATCGGGAACAGCAGTACGGCTGCAATGTTGAACAGGAAGATGGTCGAGATCGCGAAGGCGGTCTCGTGATCGTCCGGCTTCACGATCGGCGTGACGGCCGCGATGGCGGAGCCGCCGCAAATGGCCGTTCCTACGCCGATGAGCAGCCTGAGTTTGTCGCCCACGCCCAGCAGACGTCCCAGCCCCCACGCCGACAGGCCGGCCGCGGTGATCGTGACGGCCGTCACGGCCAGCGACTCGAGCCCGGTGTGCGCCACTTGCGACAGGCTCAGACCGAAGCCGAGCGCGATGATCGACCATTGCAGCACGTACTTCGAGGCGAATTTGATGCCGGCCTCGTAGCGCGCACCGGGCGAGAAGATATTGCGAACGAGAATGCCGAGGAGGATGCCGAACACCGGGCCGCCCACCAGCGGCATCTGGCGACCGAGCAACAACGCGACGAACGCAATGGCGGTCGAGAGCAGCAGACCCGCCCACGGATTGTGCTGATCCGGCACCAGCGTGTCGGGCCGACTGGCCGCGCCAGGGCGGGCGGTGTGGGTTTTGGTTGTCATGGCAGGCACTCCGATGGAATGACTGCAAGTCTAAAAACTCCGTTTCAATAATAAAAATCGTTATATCGGATACAAAACATCCAGAAATTGGATAATTTGCATCCTCTCGAGGACGCTTGCCGTAACGCACTGAGTTCGTCCTCCCTCCCCGGTGCGCATCGCCCGCTACACTGTGTCCGATCCGCAAAAGAAATCGTCAGGATTCCCCTCAGGAGACAGTGCCATGTCGCAAGCCGCCGACAACGCCGATAGCGCCCACAACGCCGACAACGTCCCACTGCGCGCCCAGTGGTATTTCGATTTCGCCTCCCCGTTCTCGTATCTTCAGTTCGAGCGGTTCCACACGCTGCCGCCCGACCTCGACATCGAGCTCAAGCCGATCGTACTCGGCGCGATCCTCGCGCACCTGCAGACGCAGGGGCCGGCGGAGACGCCGTACAAGCGCCTCTTCACCTACCGCATGGCGCAGTTTCGCGCCGAGCAGGACGGCATTCCCTATCGCATGCCGCCCGTGCATCCATTTCATCCGATTCGCGTGCTGCGGCTGGCCGTCGCGCTGGGCGCCACGCGCGACGTCGTGCGAGCAATCTTCCGCTTCATCTGGGCCGAGGGGCGCGACGTCACCGACGCCGGCGAATGGCAGGTGTTGAGCGAGCGGCTGGGCCTGTCGGGCGACGATGCCATTGCGCGGGCGGAGGCGCCCGAAGTGAAGGCCGCGCTGCGCGAGAACACCGAGCGCGCCATCGCGTCGGGCGTCTTCGGTGTGCCGACCTTCGCTCACGACGGGCAACTGTACTGGGGCGACGACGCCACGGACATGTTCCGGCATTGCCTCGCGCATCCTGACTGGCTGCGCTCGCCCGAGGTCGCGCGCCTGGAGCGCGTGACGGTCGGTGTGCGACGCGAGCGCTGAGCCCCGCGTCGTGCTCACGTCGTGCTCACGCCGTGGGCACGCGAATCATTTCGCCCCGCCGAGCACGAGCGGCAGCGGCACCGCCTCGGCCATCGCCGCGTAACCGGCGTCGCTCGGATGCGTGCCGTCGCCGCTGTCCAGGCGCGGCAGCATGCGTGTGGGCTGGGCCGGGTCGCGCAGCGCCGCGTCGAAGTCGATCACACCGTCGAACGCGCCGCCGGCACGCACCCATTGATTGACGGCCTCGCGCACGGCTTCGCGCTCGGGCGGGAGCTTGCCCGGCGCAATGGTCGTCCCGAGGATCCGGATGCCGCGCGCGCGCGCCGCCGCGATCAGCGACTGGTAGCCCGCGATCATTTCCTGCGCGGTGACGATCACGTGCGGCACGTCGCAATCGAGCCCGGCGTGCGGCGGCACATACCCGAAGTTGATGTCGTTGATGCCGATCTGCACGATCACCGTGCGCACGCCGGGCTGCTCGAGCGCATCGCGCCGAAAGCGCGCGACCAGGCGCTCGCCGTAGCAGGCCGAGTCGTGCAGCAGGCGATTGCCGCTGATGCCCAGATTGAGCACGGCGACGTCGCGACGGCCCGCGCTTTCGAGGCGCCGGGCCAGCACGTCCGGCCAGCGGCGATTCGCGTTGAGCGTGCTGCGCATGCCGTCGGTGATCGAGTCGCCGATCGCGACGATGGCCTGCGCAGGCGTGTCGGGCACCACGCTCACGCCCGCGAGCCAGAGCGTGTTGGTAAAGCGTGTCGGGAAGCGCGATGCCTTCGCCTCGTCGACGAAGTCGCCCGCGACGCTCAGAAATGCGCTCTGCTGCGCGATCTTGTGCCATGTCGTCGGTGAGCGCGCCTCGCGGGTGAAGAGGCTGATGGCAAGCGGGGCGCCGGCGCGCACGGCGAACGGCAGCGGATCGCTGTCCATCGACGCCCCCGGCGCGATCCGGGCCACCGGTTGACCGTTGAAAGTGAGTGGCCGCGCCGTCGCGGCGTCGATGGCGGCGCCGCGCAACGACAGCGCCACGCCCGCGCGCTCGATGACGAGCGGCTGAGTGCCGTAGGCGTTGCTCAGGCGCACCCGCATCTCGTTGCCTGCGAGCGTCGGGTAGACGATCTGGCGCACGGTCCGACCGCCCGCGGCCGGCGCCCGGTTGAACGACGGGGCGGCCGGATGCTGCGCCACGGCCTGCGGCGCCGTGGCCCACGTGCCCACGCGCGCATTCTCGGCGAGCGCCGCGGGCGTCATGCCCGCCGCGGCCGCGCACAGGACCCAGGCCAGTGTCAGGGACAGGGCGCGGCGCAAGGGCCGCTGGCCAAGGGCCGCGCAGAACCGGCAGCGCCGGAAAAGCGAGGAGAGCGGGGAGAGCCGGGAGAGCCGGGAAATCAAGGACATCGGGAATGTCGGGGCCGTCGGGAGCATTGCGACAAGAAGAGGCAGTTGCGCCGAAAACCTCCGGCGACAGCCGACATTGTGCCTGATCGCAGCGTGCGGCAAGCACCCGCCGCGCCGTTGCTGCCCCGTGTCGCGCGGGCTGGGCGGAGGCGGGCGGGGCCGGGCCGTGGGTGGCGGGACGTCAGCGCGTCGAGATCACGATCGCCACGCGGCGATTCTGCGCGCGTCCGGCCGGCGTGCTGTTATCGGCCACCGGATTGCGTTTGCCTGCACCGATCGTCTGGATTCCGGCGCGACGCATGCCGGCGTCGACCAGCACTTCGGCCACGGCCTCGGCGCGACGCGCCGAGAGCTGCTCATTGTAGACGTCGCTGCCCACGGAGTCCGTATAGCCGTACACGCGCACGTCATTCAGTCCGACTTTCACCAGCGTGCGGCCGATGCGAGTGACGGTCTGGCGCGCGGCATCGCGCACCACGAACTTGTCGGTATCGAACAGGACGGTGTCGGCCATGCCGAACTCCCAGCCCTCGTCAGTCTCGACGAAGCCCTCCGCCTTGAGAGCGGCGATCTGTTCGGCGCTCAGGCCGTGGACGGGAGTGGTCTGGCAGCCGGCCAGTGCGCCGAGCCCCACGAGGCAGGCAAGTGCCACGAAGCGGCGCGCCCGGATTTCCAGGCGGGCGAGTCGGCCGACGACGGGCACAACGCCGCGCACCACGAGGCGCACCAGGAAGCGCACCACGAGGCTCATAACAAGGTGCAAAGCGCGCGCGGCTGGCGTGCGATGCAGGCGGTGAGTGTCAACAGCGAAGTCCACGGTAAGTCCCCATTGCAATGTGTGATCCGGTCGTCATTTATAGTTATGGTGATACTCGATCTGGCTGCCGCGCGAGGCCTCATGCGAGCCAACCGAGGTCACGCGAGTTCATGCCAGTTCATGCGAGATGCTTTGCGACGTGCCAGGTGCCGACGCCGGCCCGCTTGGCCTGATACATGGCGGCATCGGCCGTGCGCAACAGTCCCGGCGCATCGTTCGCGTGATTCGGATACAACGCCACGCCGATACTCATCGACGTGGTGACCTCGCTGCCGTCGGGCAGCGGGATCGGCTTTTCCATTGCCGCGAGCAGGCTTTGGGCGAGCCGCACGGCGTTCGACGTCTGGCGCACGCCGGGCAGCATCACGGCGAACTCGTCGCCGCCGAGCCGGGCCACCAGATCGCCTTCGCGCAGCGGCTGGCGCAGACGCTCGGCGATCGCCACGAGCACCGCATCGCCCGCATTGTGGCCCAGCCGATCGTTGATCTCCTTGAACCGGTCGCTGTCGAGGTACAGCAGCGCGACGTGCGTGCCGAGTTCATGGGCGTCGCTCAGCGCCTGGGCAAGACGCGCCTCGAAGTACCCGCGATTCGGCAATCCGGTCAACGGATCGTGATTGGCCTGATGCGCGAGCGTGGCGTTTTGCGCCCGAAGATGGTTCTGCCACCCCTCGAACTCGTCGAGCAGGGCGTTGAAGTCGTCGCCCAGTTCCTTGAGTTCGGCCAGCGGCGTGGGCGCCACGCGCTGATGGAACGCACGCTCGCGGCGCACGGCATGCGCGACTTCCGCCAGCGCACGCAACGGCTTGACGATGTCGCGGTGCATCCGCTTGGCAAGCACGTTCGCCACCGCGAACGTTACCAGCAGACACGCGAGTACGCCACCCACGCCGCTCAATAGGAATACGAAGAACTGGTGCCCCTGCCCCTGCACTTCGATCTGGCCGACGATCTTGCCGTCGTGGCGGATCGGCAGCGTGACCGGTCCGGGCAGGGCAATGTCGGCAACGGTTCGTTCCACGCGTGCGAGCGTGCCGCCGTCCGGTCGCCGCCACAGGGCGAATTGCGCGCCGTGGGCGTCGAGAACCCGCACCTGCACCACGTCTTCCTCGTTGGCGATAACGGCAATGCCCTCCTGCGCGGCAACGCGATCGCCGAACACCACGGCCGCCTCGGCCGTGTAGGCGAGCGAGCGGCCGAGCAGCAACAAATTGTTCTCGGCGTAGGCGCGCAGCGCGATCCAGGCCACGAGCGTGAGCGAGACGGCGGCCAGTACCACCGCGGAGACGGCCAGGCGCAGGTGCGTGCGTCGCAGCACGCCTTGCAATGAAGGACGGCGACGGCGACGCGGCGATGGCGCCCCCGGCATGGCCGCGTGGCTGTCGAGCGGCGGCGTGGCGGCCTGGCGCGACGCGCTGCTCGAGGCAGCGGACGCCGTCTCGCCGGCCGAACCGGGTGCGCCGGACGCATTGGATACACCGGGTGCGCCGGGCCGCGCCTCGGAGGCGAGCGGCGTCAGAAGGCCGGCCATCGAAGCGCCGGGGCCGGGGGGCAGAGTGGGGGTTGGGGGGCGTTGGGTCGTCATGGTGTCCCCGGTTTTCGCGCCAGCTTCAGCACGTTGGGGTGGACACGAACGCCGCTGCGCGCGACGGTGTCGAGGTTGATGTCGAAAGTCACCCGGTCGGGATCGACGTTCAGGCAGAACATCGTGCCGTGTGTGCACGAGTCATTGCGCTCGCTGATCGTCAGCATGGGGTGACCGGCGATGCTGGCAAGCACGTGCCGGCGTTCGGAGTCGCTCAGGGCGCCGAGATACAACGCGTCGCACGACGAAGCCATCGCGGGGTCGGCGACCGACATGCGCAGCGCTTCGACCGGCAAGCCGGTGCTGGGCAATGGTCCTGCGAGCAGCTCGCGTGCGTAATCGGTGCTGCCGCTCACGCAAAGGCGAACCTTGGCGGGAGCGGTCGGCCAGCGGGTGTAGCTGATGATGCCGAGCACCACCTGCCGCACGTTGGCCTCGCGCGTGAGATTCGCTGCCGGCGCGGCCGGCGAGCCCGACACTGCCGCCTGCGCCGTCTGCGCCGTCTGCGCCACGGCTGGCCCGACGGCAATCAGCGCTCCGGTGTACAGCGCAACGCAGGCGAGCGCGAGACGCACGTGCACGCGAGGACGCAGCCGGCGCTCCCGCCGGTCACGTCCCGCCATGCTGCTCGCCGATGTCCAGACGCAATGCAACGCTGTTTTCCTTTGCCGAAATTGCCGATATTGCCGGGTGCACACCGCCATGCCGGACCGAGGTACTGCGCGGGGCCCCCGCTCGAGTCAGGGCGCATCATACCGAAGGGCTCGCTCGCCGGCCATATGGGCAAGCCGCCGCCAAGACGCCATTGCTCCGTGCACGACTCGTCGCCGCGGTCGACTCCCCCATCATTTTCGACAGGCCGCGCAGTGTGTCGGAACAACGCACAGCATGCGCGAGACGAGACGTTTGGGAAAGCCCTCCCGCCCCCGCGTTTTCCCTTGTCCACAGCACTTTCCGACGTGGCACAATGGTGCGCATAACCTTTTGAAAAACAAGAGAAACCGAGCGCGCCGATCGCTCGATTTTCGAGATAAGCAGGGCGACGCCAGGGAGGTGTTGCATGACGTGCCGAAACCCCGCTGCGGGCGGCTTTCGGGGCGCGCGCGCATGAACGAGCCCGTGCCTCGTCGGGCACCCGACGTTCAAGCCGAATTGAGTCGCGCCGCGCTCGACAGCGCACCCTACGCCATGTTCGTCTGCAACGACGACGGCATGCTCGAGCGCGCGAACGCGGCGTTCACAAGACTCACGGGCCACCCGCCCGGCGACCTGCTGGGCAAGCGCAGCTTTCTGTCGCTGCTCGACCCGTCCGAACTGGCGCGCCGCCGCCTGCCCGCGCTGGCCAGCCTGTCGTCCGGCGAACCGGTGCCTTACGACGACGAATGGCATCTGCTCACGCGCACGCGCAGCTGGCTGCCCGTGCGCGTGGCCTTGTCCTGCGTCGAGCATGTGCCGGGCGAGCGGCGCTGGGTCGGCATCGTGCTCGATCTCTCGCAGCACGTCGAAGTGGCATCACGGCTTTGGTATGTCACCCATCACGACCCGGTCACGCGCCTGCCCAACCAGACGCTGCTCAACGAACGGCTCGAGCTAGCGATTCACCGGTGCGCTCGCCAGCAAGCCGGCCTGAGCGTGATGCTCATCGAGCTCGATCACCTTCGCCGGCTGCGCAGCACCTTCGGGCCGCCCGCGGCCGAGCTTGCACTGCGCATTGCCGCGGAGCGTCTGCGCGAGGCGGCCGGTCCGGAAGACGTCCTGGCCTGCCTGGGCGGCAGCCAGTTCGTGATCGTTACCAACGAGACGGGCGACGCGGCGCGCATGCTGGCGTCCAGGCTGCAGACGCGGCTCGCGCAATGGGCCGACGTCGACCATAGCGCCGTGACGCTCGACGCGAGCATCGGTGCGGTAAGCTATCCCGCGCACGGCAACACGCCGCAAACGCTGCTGCGCCGCGCGAACGTGGCGCTGTCCATCGCCATCGCAAACGGCGGCGGCCTGCGCTTTTTCAGCAGCGAGATGGACGCGCAGACGAAACGCCGCAACGAACTCGAGAGCCTGTTGCGCGTGGCCGTGCACGAACAGCCGCACACGCAGTTGCGTCTCGTCTATCAGCCGCAGGTGAGCTTGCCCGACGGTGAAATCCGCAGCGTGGAGACCTTGCTGCGCTGGCGCCATCCGGTCATCGGCGCGGTCGGCCCGGCCGAGTTCATTCCCATTGCCGAGACTTCCGGCATGATCGTCACGCTCGGCGAATGGGTGATGCAGACCGCGTGCCGTGAAGCGAGCCGCCTGCTGCGCCGCTGCGGGCGTTTGCCGCGCATCTCGGTGAACGTCTCGGCGCAGCAGTTCGCACGGCAGGATGTCGCAGCCATGGTCGAGCGCGCCTTGCGCACGCACGCACTGGAGCCCTCCCATCTCGAGATAGAGATCACGGAGACGGTGCTGCTCGGCGATTCGAGCGCCGCCCTCGGCTGCCTGCGCTCGCTGCACGACCTCGGTGTGGAGATCGCCGTGGACGACTTCGGCACCGGCTACGCGAGCCTTGCCTACCTGACGCGTTTTCCCGTCAACCGCCTGAAGACCGATCAAAGCTTCGTGCGCGACATGCTCACACATGCGCCGAGCCAGGCCATCGTGAGCGCGGTCATCGCCATGGCGCATTCGCTCGGCCTGCGCGTGACGGCAGAGGGCGTGGAGACGCAGGCGCAGGCGCAGCGCCTTGCCGAACTCGGTTGCGACGAGGCGCAGGGTTACTGGTTCGCGCGGCCCGTCGACATGCACGGGCTCTATCACATCGTGGCGCCGCTCGGCAGCGGGGCCCGCCGCTGAGGCCGGCGCCGGCCCTGGGCCCTTCCCTCCCCCTTCCCCTTCCCCTTCCCTTTCCCTTCCCTTTCCCTTTGGGCACCACGATGTTCGCGCCGTGACATGGCCCAGGCCGAACGTCGATTCTTGGCGCTACCGGACGGGACATCGGCTCAATAAGCTGAACGCCTTGAGCCTATGTCCCTGCGGAGAATCCCATGCTGCCCTTGCCCAAGTCACCCCGCTCGAGTCCATCATCGTCGACGCCGGCGGCGCATCGCTTTGCCGGCACTCTCGCGGCGCTCGGCGTCGCGGCGCTCGGTCTGGCGCTCACGCCGCCCGCGCAGCGCGCACTGCCCGGCTGGCTCGACGCACTGTGCAGCGTTGCCACGAGCGCGAATCAGGCGCTCGTACAACGCTTTGCCGAGCCGCTGCCGGCGCCGTCCGCGAAGTCTTCGTCGCCGTCGCCGCTCTCGGCGTCACCCGCGCCGTCGCGAGCTGCCGACGCTCGGCTCGCCGCGATGGCGAGCACCTCGGGCGGTGACGGCGCCGCGGCCCGTCCGGCAACGGTGCTCAAGCCGCTGTCGTGCGAACCGTTGGCGAACGCGCCGGGCAAGTCGGTGACCACGGCGATCGTCGAGTTTGCGCCGCTCGCCTACGCGCCTGCGCACCGCCATCCCGGGGCGGTAACGGCGGTGGTGCTCGAGGGCACGATTCGATCGCAGCTCAATGCCGAGCCCGTCCACACCTATACCGCCAACCAGACCTGGTTCGAGCCGCCGGGCACGCTGCACACGCTGACGGAAAACCCCGACCCCACGCGTCGCGCGCGTCTGCTGGCGTTTTTCGTCACCGAGGAAAACTGCGGGCCGCTGACGATCTACGAGCCATCCGCGCGTCCGTCCTGAGCCCGGCGCAAGACGGCGACCAAGTCATGCGCGCGGCAATTCGCGTCTTGCAATTCACCTCTTGCAATTCCTGCCTCCGGCGCCGCATTTTCCGGCGGTACGGCGCGTGAGGACTCGCGCTCGACGGTAGAACGCGGTATGGTACGTCGCGAAGGGAATCCCCCGAACGACGTTGCAACGAGGAATATCGCCATGAAAACCAAAGCCGCCATTGCGTGGGAAGCGGGCAAGCCCCTGACCATCGAAGAAGTCGACCTGGAAGGGCCGCGCGCCGGCGAGGTGCTGATCGAGGTCAAAGCGACCGGCATCTGCCATACGGACTACTACACGCTTTCCGGCGCGGATCCGGAAGGAATTTTCCCGGCCATCCTCGGCCATGAGGGCGCGGGCGTGGTGGTGGACGTCGGCCCCGGCGTCACCACGGTGCAGAAGGACGATCACGTCATTCCGCTGTACACGCCCGAGTGCCGCCAGTGCAAGTTCTGCCTGTCGCGCAAGACCAACCTGTGCCAGGCCATCCGCAGTACGCAAGGCCGCGGCCTGATGCCCGACGCCACCTCGCGCTTCTCGCTAGGCGGCAAGCCCATCTTCCACTACATGGGCACGTCCACCTTCTCGAACTACATCGTCGTGCCCGAAATCGCCGTGGCGAAGGTGCGCTCCGATGCGCCGTTCGACAAGGTCTGCTACATCGGTTGCGGCGTGACCACCGGCGTGGGCGCGGTCGTCTATTCGGCCAAGGTCGAAGCGGGCGCTAACGTCGTGGTGTTCGGCCTGGGCGGCATCGGTCTGAACGTGATCCAGGGCGCCAGGATGGTCGGCGCCGACAAGATCATCGGCATCGACATCAATCCGGGCCGCGTCGAACTCGCGAAGAAGTTCGGCATGACGCACTTCATCAACCCGAAGGAAGTCGAGAACGTCGTCGACACCATCGTGCAGCTGACCGACGGCGGCGCCGATTACTCGTTCGAGTGCATCGGCAACGTCACGACCATGCGTCAGGCGCTGGAGTGCTGCCACAAGGGCTGGGGCCAGTCGTTCATCATCGGTGTGGCGGCGGCCGGGCAGGAGATCAGCACGCGTCCGTTCCAGCTGGTGACCGGTCGCGAGTGGAAGGGTTCGGCCTTCGGCGGAGCGCGCGGGCGTACCGACGTGCCGAAGATCGTCGACTGGTACATGGAAGGCAAGATCAACATCGACGACCTCATCACGCACACACTGCGACTCGACCAGATCAACGAAGGCTTCGATCTGATGAAGCGCGGCGAGTCCATCCGCTCGGTCGTGCTGTATTGACCGCGGCGCAATGAAGGCATGGCGGCGTGGCGCCCGCGCCGCCTGAAGTCGCCCGGGTGACGGAAGTCACGGATGCCCGGGTGCGGTCACAGACGCCAATATTCCTGTCGCGTTTCGTTACACGATACTGAAAACTCACCATGGCGGGCGTCGGTCGAACCGGACATCAAGACTTCGGCCGGGTTGCCGCGGCGTGACGGTAACGCCGTTGCGCCGCACCGCCGACACAGGGAGACCGACATGAACCATTGGACCTTGTCACGCGTCCTCGCCGGCGCCGTCGCCATGGCGGCGATGGCAATGACGGCTGCGCCGGAGGTGGCGTGTGCGCAGTCGGGCCAAGCGGTGATCAACTCGGCGGCCAACGTGCGCGCGGGCCCGGCGACCGACTATCCCGTCGTGGCGCAAGCCGCAGCCGGCATGCCGGTGACCGTATATGGCTGCCTGTCTGGCTACACATGGTGCGACATCGGCTTGCCGGGCACGCGCGGCTGGATCTATGCCGGGTTGCTGAGCTACCCGTATCAGGGCAGTCCGGTGCCGGTGCTCAACTACGGCACGATGATCGGGTTGCCGATCGTCACCTTCTCCATCGGCGCGTATTGGGGCAGCTATTACCGCAATCGTCCGTGGTATCACGACCAGCGGTACTGGCACCGTCCCCCGCCGGGGCCGCGTCCGCCGCACTGGGGCGGACCGGGACCGAGGCCGCCGGGCCACTACCCGGGACCGGGCCCCCGTCCGCCCGGCGCAGGCCACGGGCCAGGACCGAGGCCACCGGGTCACGGCGCAGGTCCGGCGCCTCGGCCGCCCGGCCACGGCGCGGGTCCGGGACCGGGGCGCCCCCCTGGCCATGGCGCCGGCCCGAGGCCTGGCGGACATAGTGGTGGACACGGGGGCCGTGGCGACCATGGCGGTGGTCATGGTGGTGGTCATGGCGGTGGTCATGGCCCTCGGCCGGGCAACGGCCCGGGCGGCCCGAACCGATGAGACGCCCGCGTCCAACAAGGGACAAGCAAGGGACAAGCAAAGGACAAGCCGCGGAAGCGGGCGGTGGTCGAGGGCGACGGAGCGATGCGCGGGTAGCGGTTTCAGGGGGTGCCGCCGCGACGTCCTGTACGACCGGCACAGCCAATACAGCGAATATGGCGGATATGGCGGATATGGCGGATATGGCCGATACAGCGCATATGGCCCCAAATTCAGCGCCCGCTGCACGTGCATCCGCAAAAGCGCTTAAAATGTGTGCAATTCCGGCCAGGCGGAGGCGCCGACCAGGCGCCGATGGCCGGACCGCAGGACAGCGAGCCATGGCCCGGGCGACGCGCACGAGTTCGCGTGCCGGGCATTCAGCATCAATCAAGACCATTCAGCAGACCTTTCTCCGGTGTGCCGACGCGTAGACGCGACGGTCACGACAGTCCGGCAGGATCCTCCGTAAGTCTCGATCGTGTTCGTCCCGCCCCGGCGTGTCATCCGCACGCCGTGGTTGCCTATCGCCATGGCGCGGCCAGCACGCCTGCCGCGTCGGCGCATGGACGAAGCTCGCCTTCCTGCGGCGATCCGCCAGGCATGGGAACGAGCGGCCACAAGCCCGGGGTGCCCTTGCAGCCAGGTCGCGGGATACGTCTCCCGTGAGTTTCCCCGTGGCGCGCATGACGTGAGCGCCAGCGGCATACGTTGCAGGAACCTTTTGCAGGTCATGAGTCTTTTTCGCACTAAAAACATCGAAAGCATGCTGGTTGCCAGCCGTACCGGCAGCCTGCGCAAAGTGCTGGGCCCCGTCGATCTCGTCCTGATGGGCATCGGCGCCATCATCGGCACCGGCATCTTCGTGCTCACCGGCACCGGCGCCCTCACCGCCGGCCCCGCCCTCACCCTTTCCTTCGTCATCGCGGCCACCGCATGCGGCTTCGCCGCCCTGTGTTACGCCGAATTCGCTTCGACGATTCCCGTCTCCGGCTCCATCTACACCTACAGCTACGCCACGCTCGGCGAGATCGTCGCGTGGGTCATCGGATGGGACCTGATGCTCGAGTACGGGCTGGCGTCGTCGGCCGTCTCCGTGGGCTGGTCCGGGTATTTTCAGTCGCTTGCCGCCGGCTTCGGCCTGCATCTGCCCAGTGCCATCACCGCGGCGCCCGGCAGCGTGCCGGGCGAGACCACCTTCATCAACCTGCCCGCCGTCGTGATCATGCTGCTCATCACATGGGTGCTGTCTTACGGCGTGCGCGAGTCCGCTCGCATCAACAACCTCATGGTCGCCGTCAAGATCGGCGTAGTGCTGCTGTTCATCGCGGTGGGCGTATGGCACGTCAAGCCAGCCAACTGGACGCCGTTCATGCCGTTCGGCACCAGCGGCATGTTCAATGCCGCGGCGCTCGTCTTCTTTGCGTTCATCGGCTTCGACGCTGTCACGTCCGCCGCCGAGGAGGTGCGCAATCCGGGGCGGGACCTGCCCATCGGCATCATCGGCTCGCTCATCGTCTGCACGCTGTTGTACGTCGCCGTGGCCGCCATCATGACCGGCATCGTGCCGTTTGCCCACTTTGCGGGCATCGATCATCCCGTCTCGCTCGCGCTGCAGTACGCCGGGCAGAACTGGGTGGCGGGCTTCGTCGACCTGGGCGCCATCCTCGGTATGACCACCGTGATCCTCGTGATGACCTACGGGCAGACGCGCATCACCTACGCCATGTCTCGCGACGGACTGCTGCCGCCCATGCTCTCGAGCATCCATCCGACACACAAGACGCCGTTCGCCGGCACATGGATCATCGGCGTGGTCTTTGCCGTCATCGCCGGCTTCGTGCCGCTGGGCGTGCTCGCCGAACTCATCAACATCGGCACCCTGTCGGCGTTCGCGCTCGTGTCGGTCGCCGTGCTGGTGCTGCGCCGCACGCGTCCCGACCTGCCGCGCGCGTTCCGGGTGCCGGGCGCGCCCGTCGTGCCCCTCGTCTCCGCCGGTCTTTGCCTGTTCCTGATGGCGCACCTGCAAGCGGCCACGTGGATTGCGTTCATTGTGTGGCTCGCCATCGGCATGGTCGTCTACTTTACCTACGCGCGCCGCAACGCGCTGCTGCACAAGCGGGACGACGCGCGGAAGGCGCCGACCGCCGAGCAATCCCTGCCCTAACGCACCTCACCTGCCGGCCTCGCGCCCCGGCGCGAGAGCGCGTATAGTCCGGCACAGGCACGCGCCGCAACGCCGTGCGTCCCGTTGCGGCGCATGCCCACCCGCCTCCATGGCGGGCGGGGTGTTCCCGCATCCCGCAAGTCGTTGACCGCGGTTTCCTTGTTTGAGTGGCTTCACATCCCTGCAAAGGAAAAAAAGAACATGCGCCGCCATGCCCTGCTCGTCGCACCCGCCGCGCTCGCCGCTTTCGCTGCGGGCTTCCTCGCTTCCCATTTCCTGCCGAGCGCGAACGCGCAGGCCACGGCCCTCACGGCGCAGATCATCGACGTCGGCGCCATGACCGACGATCAGATCGGCAAGCTCGTGCCCAATGTCGGCACGCTGCGCACGAAGACACTCGTTGCCACCCCCAACGGCACTGTCGCCGTGCAAAGCGGCAACGTGCCGCGGCACACGCATCAGGAGGCGGACGAGATTCAATACGTGATTTCCGGCAGCGGCACCTTCTGGCTGGGCGACCAGCAGCGCGAAGTGCATCCGGGCGACCTGATCGTGATCCCCCGCGGGACCGTGCATGCCGGCTCGCAGAACACGAGCGGCGAATTCAAGGTGCTCGCGATCAAGCTGCCGCCGCAAGCCCCGAACGATATCCAGTTCGTGAAGTGACCGACGCCGTGCGACTCAGCCGAAATTTCGGTTGAGCCACACCGCCCCGTAGCCGAGCGCGAACATCGTGAGCAGCAACGGCACGGAAATGCGCAGCACCTGAATGGCGAGCGGACGCGGCGGCAGGCTGTGGTCCTGCGGCATGCGTCCCGCCTCGTGCAGCGCGCCGGTGCACAACGCGGCCGCCACGGCGCTCACGAACACCCAGAACGTCTGGTTGTAGAGCAACGCGACGAGCAGCAGCGTCAACGCGACGTTGCGACCGTGATAGATGAGATTGACGGCGGTACGAAAGGCTTGCGGCGACATATTCGTAGCGCGCCGGTGCCTGCGGCGAAGCCGGTCCGGCGCGAAGGTACTTGTTGTTCGTCCCTGGATGGGCAATGCGCCGGCGGCGCATCGCGACCCTCGAAAGCGCTGTGAAGGCACCCAAGCTTAATCAGGCTTAACGGCTTTCGCCAGCGCAGTCTTTAACTTGTGAGATGCCGGCCGCATGCCGGCGTCGCACTGGTCGCAAGCCAGTCAGCCGCAATCCCGCCGCAGGTCAGCGGCGTGTCGCGAAGGCGCGCGGCATCAACCCATGCCTTTGGGGCCATGCCGGGCGACAGACGAATGCGGTATGCTCGCTCGCATGACCTTCCCCGCTCCGTTGCCAGCCCCCTTGCCGACTCATTTCCCGGACTCCGCCGACACCGGGCGCGCGTCCGGGCGTGGCGTGTACGTCATCGTCGCGCACCCGCGCTGGCGCGACTCGCGCGTCAACCGGCGGCTCCTCGCCGCGGCCCGCAGCATCGCCGGCGTCGACGTGAACGACCTCTATTCGACCTACCCCGACTTCAGCATCGACGTGGCCGCCGAGCAGCGACGCGCGGCACACGCCGACCTGATCGTGCTCGTGCACCCGATCTACTGGTACAGCATGCCGCCGCTGCAAAAACTCTGGCTCGATGAAGTGCTGTCCTGGGGGTGGGCTTACGGCCACGGCGGCCACGCCCTCGCCCACAAGGACCTCTGGCTCGTGGCAAGCACGGGCGGGCCGCAGGCGAGCTACCGCCCCGAGGGCTACAACCGGCACGACTTCGCGGACTTCCTGCCGCCATATGAGCAGACGGCGCGGCTGTGCGGCATGCGGTTCCTGGCGCCGCACGTCTTCCATGGCGCGCGCCGCAGTGACGACGCCGCGCTCGACGCCCACGTGAGCGAGTTCGCCGGACGGCTCGCCACCTATCCGCAATGGCCAGAGCTGATCTCGATGGCCGAGGCCCCCGAGTGCGAAGACATTCCCGTGGCGGACCGTCCGCGCTGCCAGACCGGCGTTGCCGACGCGGTGGCCGCCTCGCCGTCCGGGGACCAGGAAACCCACGCCGGGAGGCATGCCTGATGGAACACGTTCCCGCCTGGTTGCTGGCCAGCCTCATCTATCTCGCGGCGGCCGTGATCGTCGTGCCGCTTTCCCGGGCGTTGGGCCTGGGTGCGATCATCGGCTACCTCGCGGCGGGGATTGCCATCGGCCCGTGGGGACTCGGCCTCGTCTCGCGCGTGGAAGACGTGCTGCATTTCGCCGAGTTCGGCGTGGTGCTCATGCTCTTTCTCGTCGGCCTCGAACTGGAGCCACGACGCCTCTGGAACCTGCGCCGGCCGATTTTCGGCTGGGGCTCGGCCCAGGTGCTCGGTTGCGCCGTGCTGCTGTTTGCAGCCGGCGTCGTGCTCGGCGCGCCGTGGCGCATCGCGCTGGTGGCCGCGCTCGGCCTGGCGTTGTCGTCGACCGCCATTGCGTTGCAGGTCATGGCCGAGCGCAATCTGCTCGCCACCCCGAGCGGGCAGGCCGGCTTCTCGATCCTGCTGTTTCAGGACGTGGCCGCCATCCCCATCCTCGCGCTGCTGCCGCTGCTCGCCGACTCGGTCGACAGCCATGTGATGACCGGTGCCGAGCGCGCCTTTGAAGCGCTGAAAATCGTCGGCGTGATCGCGGCCATCATTCTGGGCGGGCGGCTCGCCCTGCGCCCGCTGCTGCGCTGGATCGCGAACAGCCGCACACCGGAGATCTTCACGGCCGCGTCGCTGTTGCTGGTCGTCGCGATTGCCGCACTCATGCAGTGGGTTGGCCTGTCGATGGCGCTCGGCGCCTTCCTCGCCGGCGTGCTGCTCGCCGAAAGCGAATACCGGCGCGAGCTGGAAACCGACATCGAGCCGTTCAAGGGGCTGCTGCTCGGCCTGTTCTTCATTGCCGTGGGCATGAGCATCGACTTTGGCGTACTGCTCACGCAGCCGCTGCGCATGATCGCCGTGGTCGTGGGCTTCATGCTGGTGAAGGGACTGGCCATCTACGGCCTGGCGCGCATGATGCGGCTGCCGTATCAGGAGCGGCCGATCTTCACGCTGCTGCTCGCCCAGGGCGGCGAATTCGCATTCGTGGTGTTTCAGGCGGCCGGCCCGCAGGTGCTGCCGCCGGCCGTGTCATCGTTTCTGATCGGTGCGGTGGCGCTGTCGATGCTCGTCTCGCCGCTGCTGCTCGTGGCCATCGACAAGTGGCTGCTGCCGCGCTACAGCCTCAAGGGCTCGCCTCGCATGAAGGAGATCTCCGAGCCGCAATCGGCCAGTGTCGTGATCTGCGGCTTTGGCCGCTACGGGCAGATCGTCGGCCGGGCGCTGGTGCCCCAAGGCGTGTCGATCACGGTGCTCGACCATGACCCGGACACCATCGAGAGCCTGCGCCAGATCGGCTTTCGCGTCTTCTACGGCGACGCCACGCGGCTCGATCTGCTGCGCATCGCCGGCGTGGCGAGCGCGCGCGCCGTGGTGGTGGCCGTGGACGACGTGGACCAGTCGCTGGAAATCGTGGACCTGATGCGCGAGAACTTCCCACACGTGCCTATCGTCGCGCGGGCGCGCAACGTCGGCCATCTGTTCCAGTTGCGCGATCGCGGCGTGCAGCACATCGAGCGCGAAGTCTTCGAGTCGTCGTTGCGCAGCGCCCGCTCGGTGCTCGAAGCGCTCGGCTGGCCGGCAGCCGAGGCGCGCGAGGCGACGATGGCGTTTCGCCGCGCCAACCTCCAACTGACCGACGAAATGTATCCGTCGTACCAGGACCGCAACAAGATGATCGCGACAGCGAAGGAGGGCCGCCGCCAGTTCGAAGAGCAAATGAAGCGCGAACGGGAACAGCGCCATGCGCAACGGCAGGTCACGTTCGGGTGGGACGACGACGGCGCGCCGGACGCCACGCCGATACCCCCGTCGGCCGCCGGGACCTCGCGAGACTCACAGACCCGGCCGGGCTCGCACGACGCGTCCGGAAACGAGCCCGGCGCCTGACGACGCCGTCCTCGCACGCGGGGCGAACTGTTTTGCCGTCCGAAACAAATCTTCGACAAACACCCGTGCGAGCTCGCCGGCTCACATGGCCCGGGCGAACCCGTCGAATGGACGGAAATGGCCGTCTGCCGGCACGGTCGCGTCGGCGCGCAGACGCGCCTCGGCCTCGGCGCCCGCCAGGCCGCGATAGTACAGATGCACGGCGATGGCCGCCGAATAGCGGCGGATTTCGACCAGCGTGAGGTGCGCGTGCTCGGCCGACGTGAACATCAGATAGGGCGACTCCTGCTCGATCAGGCCCGCGACCTGATGCAGCCCGTGGCGATGCAGCACTTCGGTGAGTTCGTCGCGGCTGCGGTGCGTGTTCGCATCGGTGGCCGGGTACATCATGCGCAGCAGCGCGAGCGGATGCTCGGCGCAGGCCATCGAGAGCGCCTGCGCGACAGCGTGACTGTCGAGCGCCGTGGCCACGGCGTCACCTTCGGGACGATGCTGCGGAAAGAGTTGCTCAAGGGTCAGCGTCATGATGAGTCCAGTGCAAGAAGGCTGCAAAACTGCGACAGCGGACTCCACAGTCTAGTGAGTCGGAAACGCCCGATAAACGCCGCGGCGTGAAGACCTGCGTTGCGCGCGCCGCAACAATTACCAAATATTTCGCGCCTCCTCGGCCTCGCGCCGGTTGTCTCCGGCACTCCCCTTGCTCCCCTCGCTCCTGACCGCCGGCCCGCCCCACGCGCCATTCTCATCGTGCATTACGCAGTTTTACTCAATGTGCCGAAGGCAGCCCGCATGCGAGAATTCCGCGATTAACATGTTAACTATAAGGAAGAGGCAGTCGTGATCAAAGGTATTTCCCGTTTCTTCACTCAGGTCGTGCATCGGTTTCTGCCCGATCCGCTCATCTTCGCAATCTTCCTCACCGTCATCACGTTCGCGCTCGCGCTGGGCTTCACGCCCAAGACGCCGGGCGAACTCGTGCTGCTCTGGGGCTCGGGCTTCTGGAATCTGCTCGCATTCTCGATGCAGATGGCAATGATTCTGGTGACCGGTCACGCGCTGGCCAGCTCCGCACCGATGAAACGTGCGATGGCCGCGCTGGCCGGCGCGGCGCGCTCCCCCGCGCAGGCCACGATGATGGTGGCGCTGCTCGCCGGTGTGGCGTGCGCCATCAACTGGGGCTTCGGCCTCGTGCTCGGCGCGATGTTCGCGCGCGAAGTCGCGCGCCGCGTCAGGGGCACCGACTATCGGCTGCTCGTCGCCTGCGCCTACATGGGCTTTCTCACGTGGCACGGCGGGCTCTCGGGCTCGGTGCCGCTCGTCGCCGCCACGCACGGCAATCCGATGGAAAAGGTAGTGGGCCTGATTCCGGTCTCGCAGACGCTGTTCACCGGCTATAACGCCTTCATCACGATTGGCCTGATCGTGATGCTGCCGCTGCTCGCGCGCGCGATGATGCCGCGCCCGAACGAGGTCGTCTCGATCGACCCGAAGCTGCTCGTCGACGAGCCGACGCACGAGCGCGTGCTCGGCCCCGACGCGACGATCGCCGAGAAGCTCGAGGAAAGCCGCCTGCTCTCGCTGCTGGTGTTCGCGCTCATCGCCGCCTACCTCGTGATTCGCACGCTCACGAAAGGCTTCACGCTCGACATCGACACCGTGAACCTCGCGTTCCTCGGTATCGGCATCTTGCTGCACCGCACGCCGATGGCCTATGCTCGCGCCGTCGCGAACGCCGCGCGCGGTGCATCCGGCATCATGATCCAGTTCCCCTTCTATGCCGGCATCCAGGCGACGATGGACCACTCGGGCCTCGCGGGCGTCATCACGAACTGGTTCATCGAAATCGCCAACGTGCATACGTTCCCGCTGCTCGCCTTCCTCAGCTCGGCCGTGATCAACTTCGCCGTGCCCTCGGGCGGCGGCCACTGGGTGGTGCAGGGCCCCTTCGTCATGCCTGCCGCACAGGCGCTCGGCGCCGACATGGGCAAGGCCGCCATGGCCATCGCCTACGGCGAAGCCTGGACGAACATGGCGCAGCCGTTCTGGGCGCTGCCGGCGCTGGCGATTGCCGGCCTCGGCGTGCGCGACATCATGGGCTATTGCGTGACGGCGCTGCTCTTCTCGGGGGTGATCTTCGTGGCCGGGATGTACCTGTTCTGACGGCGCCCAGGGCCGCACGAAGAGGTTTCGCGCGGCCCGCCTGCACGGCGCGCCCGTATCGCTTGGTGATATGATTTTTGCCGACACCGACAAGACTCATCACTGATGCGATATCCCGAAACGATGTCCGACACGCTGGCAGTTGCCGTCACCGAAGCCGATCATGTCATGCGCCACTGGCAATACGATGTCGATGGCCAGATCCGGATTGGTTCGGAGTCCCATAAGCGCATGTTTTGCCACATGCTGCTCGAGTCGCATAATCCATACAAGCCTGCGATCATCGACTGGCCCGTGTTGCCGCCCGACGCGCTCAAGCGCCTGACAGCCCTGCCCATCTGGGACATCGCGGTGCAAACGGAAGGTCGCGCGTCGATTCGTGTCGCCACTTACGCCGCAACGGTGCAGGACCCGCTGTTGCGCAAGGCCATCGCCATGGACGCCGACGAAGAGGCCCGTCACAAGGTGGTCCTGTCCCGACTCGTCGAGGCGTATGGCATCGAGCTGGCCCCGGAGCCCGCCTACCCCGCTCCCAGGGACGCCGAATGGGCGTGGATGAAAACCGGCTTCAGCGAGTGCATCGACAGCTTCGTGGCCTTTGGCCTGTTCCGCTCGGCACAGCGTTCCGGCTACTTCCCCGAGGCGCTCGTGGAAACCTTCGAGCCGGTCATCCAGGAAGAAGCACGCCACATCCTGTTCTTTACCAACTGGGTCGCATGGCACCGCCATAATCTGCCGCGCTGGAAGCGGCCGTGGTTCTATGCGCGCGTCGTGGCCGTGTGGATCACGCTGGTGTGGGAGCGCCTGGCGATCGCGCGCGGCATTGACACCGACGGCGTGGCGCGAGACTCCAACTTCCTCGTAACGGGCACGGCGGACATCGGCGAGTCGCTCAAGCCGCGCGAACTGATCAAGCTGTGCCTGGAAGAAGATGCGCGCCGCATGGACGGCTACGACAAACGCCTGCTTCGTCCAACCTTCGTGCCGAAACTCGCGCGTCTCGCGCTGCGCTTCATGCGACGCTGAACCGCCTTGGCGCCTTGCCGTCTCGGCGCCTCACGGAACACGCACAAAAAAACCGCCCCGGACTCACGTTCGGGGCGGTTTTTCATGCGATCGGACGCCGGTGGCGTCCATCATCCGATCAGCTGCCTTGGCTCACGTCCAGCTCACCGGCAGCGCGAGCGCGGGCCAGTTCCTGCTTCACGTGCGCGCGCGACACGCTCGGGCCTTGCGAGGCGACGATCGGATAGTCGAGGTCGTTCTGCGCCATCAGGCCTTGCGCGCGCGCCTGCGCCAGTTCGGTCTTCACTTCGGCGCGGCTCTTCGCCGGCCCCGAAGCGACGTACACGGGATAGTCGGCGTCGCCGTGGGGGATCAGGCCTTGCGCGCGAGCCTGCGCCAGGCCGGAGAGCACGGCGGCACGGGTGAGCGGCTGACCCTGCGAGGCAACCTCGGGATAGCGGTTGCCGTTTTCCGCGGCGAAGCTGCCGGCGGCACCCAACGAAGCCACGGTTGCGATAAGCGCGACTCGGGCAACCCGGGCGATTGCGATGTTCTTGCGGTTCATTTTCCTGACTCCTGTCAAGTTGCGACGACTATGTTTTGAATTGCGCCGTCGATGGAAGGAAGTCTAGGACTGGCCGTTGCAATGAAAAACGCGATATTCGTCCACGAACTATTGCGTTTTTCGATGAGAATCGAAGTCCCTAATGAAAGCAGCAGAGGCGTGCATTCCGGGTACATTCCCCGGCGGCATTCCGGAGCGTGAGAACGCCGCGGCGCGCCGGTGCAACGACGCGCCGCGGCATGGACGGAACGCCCGTTGGCGCGCAGGCCCGTTCAGTCGACGAGCGATGCGCCCAGAGCGTCGAGCAGGAAGTTCGAGCCGCGCTCGCGCGAGCCGGCGTCGTCGTAGCCATCGAAGAAGGCTCCCTGCTCGGTCATGATGACGTGCGTGCCGCCATCGCGCGGCTTGAGTTCGAACGTTGCCAGCGACGCCGAGATCTTGCGCTCGTCCAGGTGCATTTCGTATGCGTAGACAACCCGCGCGTCGGGGACGACGTCGAAGTACACCGCGTCGAACGTCGACACCATGCCGCTCGTCCAGCGCGCGCGGGCCCGCTCTCTTCCGCCGGGCCGCACATCCATCGACCGCTCGATCAGCGTGAGGCCGTCGCCGCGCGCGAACCAGCGATCCTTGGCTTCACGCTCGGTCAGCGCGCGGAACACCCGCGACGGCGAAGCCGGATACTGGCGCTCGATCCGGAAGCTGCCGTGCACCACGCTTCGCTGCGAGGGCGCGTCAAGCTCGCGCAGCACCTCGCGACCGAGCTTGTCGAGCGTCTGCTTCCAGCCTTCGCTGGCGCCTTCGGGCATCCAGGCGTAGGCGGGGTCGTGAACGGTATAGCGTTGCTCGACTTCCAACCGGGTGCCGTCGCCGGCGTCGGCGAACGTCGCCGTCGTCAACGCGCCGAACAGCGCGTGTCCTTTCACGTCGCTGACGTTCATCTCGATCACGAGCCGTTTGAGCTCGTCGATCTCGACGAAGCGGCCGCGAATCCAGTGCGACTCGCCTTCGGGCGACTGCATGCGCAGCTCGAACACACCGCCCTCGCGGGGCTCGACCGTGGCTTCGGGCACGGTATAGCCGAGCGGACAGAACCAGCGCTTGACGGCGTCCGTCGTCGTCCACGCACGAAATACGGTCTCGCGCCTGGCAGGGTATGTCCGGCCGATGCTCAACGGGCGCGGCGAGCCGCCGGCCTTTGCTTCACTTGTCGTCCTCATGAACCTCTCCTTCGGGCGGCAGGCTGGCCAGATACTCGCCCAATCGGTCGAGATGGCCCTCCCACTCGTGACGGCGCTGGTTGATCCATCGCTCTGCGAGGCTCAGCGCCTGGGGTTCGATCCGGCACGTGCGCACACGGCCGGTCTTTTCGGTACGCACCAGCCCGGCGCTCTCCAGCACGGACAGGTGCTGCATGACCGCCTGCAACGACATCGACAGCGGCTGCGCGAGCGCACTCACGGACGCAGGCCCCTGCGCGAGCCGCACGAGCATCGCGCGGCGCGACGTGTCAGCCAGTGCCTGGAAGGTCAGATCGAGGGCGTCGTCATGGTCAAGCATGTACTTGAGTATATAGATTCGAAAAAGTAAAGCAAGGACTTTAGTATCAGGAGCCTCAGGTGACGATGTGGTGGTCGTGCGGCCGCACCTGGGCCGTGTGCTGGCGATGGAGGATTTCGCGCAGCGACTGCTCGATGGTTTCCGTCATGGCGTCGAGCGCGAGGTCGTTGGCTTCCATGCCGAACGGCTCCTCGATCTCGGCGCTTACCGCTTCGAGCGCGAAGAACGTGTACGAAATGAAGGCGACGATCACCGGCGTCATCGGGCCGATGGAGTCGACCAGTCCGAACGGCAGCAGCACGCTGTAGAGATACGTCACTCGATGCAGGATCACGCCATACGTGAACGGAATCGGCGTGGTCGCGATCCGCTCACAGCCGCCGATGGCCTCGCCCATACGATCGAGGTGCATCTCCATGACCTGCGCGAGCGGCGCGTCGATCTGGCCCTCGAGCCGCCGCTCGCGCAGCCATTCGCCGGCAAGCAGCAGCAGCGCGATCGGCTTGAACCGCTTGCGCGCGAGGCACGCCACGTCCTCGGGCGAAAGCAAGCGCTCGAAGTCGGCGCGGGCGTCGGTGCCTCGCAGTTGATGACGCATGCCGTGCACGAACGCAATCAGGTACGCGACGAAGCGTGGCGAATCGGACGTGTCGGCGATCAACGTCATCGACTGACGCGCCAGCGCCCGCGTCTCGTTTAGCACGCTGCCCCAGAGCACGCGCGCTTCCCAATAGCGGGCATAGCTCGTGGTATTGCGAAAGCCGAGAAAGATCGCGAGCGTGATGCCGATGAGCGAGAACGGCACGAACGTGAGCGGAATCTTCCATTCGAAGATGCGCCCGTGCGCGACACTCACGAGAATCGAAATGATCGTGGTGAAGATGAGCTGCGGGGCGATCTTGGGCAGGATCGAGCCGCGCACGACGAAAAGCATGCGCAGCCAGTGCAGATTAGGGCGGACGATCATGATGACGAGAGGCTCGCGAAGCAAGCGAAGACAGGCCGTTGGCGGGAGCCGCGACCCGCGCCGTTGCGCCGCGATGATACGCCCATATCGACGGGTTTGAAATGGCCGCGGCCAATGTCGTGCGCCACCGCGCACTGCCGAATGCCGCCGACCGCCACCCAATGCCGCCGCCCCGCCCTGCGGAGCTCGACTGAACGAAACGCCCGTGGGCCGCGAGGCCGACGGGCGTGCGCCCTTCCTTCCTTCGCGAAGACCCGCGCGGCCTACTTCACTTCGAGCGCCTGCGCGAGCGTGACCGGGTCCTGGAAGATGCTCGAGAAGTCGAGCGCGCCGTGTCCGTTGGCGCGATGCACTTCGAAGATACGCCGTGCCAGATCGCCGAGCGGCGTGGCGACGTCGCTCGCCTGTGCCGCCCCGTGCGCGAGGCGCAGGTCCTTGGCCATCAGATCGGTGGCGAAGCCGCCGGTGTAACCGCGCGAGGACGCCGCGTTCTCCATCACGCCCGGGCACGGATTGTAGACTTCGAGCGTCCAGTTGCGCCCCGAGCTCTGCTGCATGACCGCCGAGAGCACCTTCGGATCGAGACCGTTGGCGATGCCCAGGCGCAAGGCTTCGCTCGTGCCCGCCATCAGGATGCCCAGCAGCATGTTGTTGCAAAGCTTGAGCGTCTGCCCCGCGCCGAGCGGACCACCGTGGTGAATGGCCCGGCCCATGCTGCCCAGCAGAGGCCGCATGCGCTCGACGAGCGCGGCGTCACCGCCAACCATGAACGTGAGCGTGCCGGCCGCCGCGCCGGCCGTGCCGCCCGAGACCGGCGCGTCGAGCAGCAGCGTGCCCGGCCGTGCGAGCGTGGCGATCTGGCGCGGAATCTCCGGCGGCACCGTGCTGCTGTCGATCAGCACAGCGTCGGCCGGCGCGTTGGCGAGCACGCCCGCCTCGCCGCTGTACGCCGTCAGCACGTGCTCGCCGGCCGGCAGCATCGTGATGACGACCTGCGCGTCGCGCACGGCGTCGGCGATCGATGCGCAGACCGTGCCGCCGGCACAGGCGAGCCGCTCGAGCGCGGCGGCGGACAGGTCGAAGCCGCGCACCGCATGCCCGGCACGAACCAGATTGGCCGCCATCGGGCCGCCCATGTTGCCCAGGCCAATGAACGCGACGCGCAGGGCGCCTTGTTGTGTTTCACTTGCCATCGTCTGTCTCCCGAGAAGGCGCGTTACTTCAGCGTGATCGTCGTGTTCACGCCGGCAGGCCCGGTGCCGCGCGCTTGCCAACGCGCGGTGACGGTCTTGGTCTGCGTCCAGAAGAGGATCGCCTGCTTGCCGTTCGGGCCGAGGTCACCGAGCTTCGACGCGCGCGAGCCCGTGAAGCTGAACCATGCCACCGGCACCGGAATCGGCAAGTTGATGCCGACCTGGCCGACGTCGATCTCGTTCTGGAACTGACGCGCGGCGCCGCCGTCCTGCGTGAACAGCGCCACGCCGTTGCCGTTCGGGTTGGCGTTGACGAAGGCAATCGCCTCCTCGAGCGTGTCGACGCCCGTCATGCACAACACCGGTCCGAAGATCTCTTCGCGGTAGATCGACATGTCGGCCGTCACGCCGTCGAAAATCGTCGGACCGACGAAATTGCCTTCCGGCGCTTCCTTCACCGCATGGCCGCGACCGTCGAGCAACAGCTTCGCGCCCTCCTCCACGCCGGCGCCGATGAGCTTCTCGATGCGCGCGCGCGCCTGCTTCGACACCACCGGCCCCAGATCGGCCTTGCGATCCGTACCCGGGCCGACCTTCAACGCACGGGCGCGCTCCACGAGCTCCGGCACCCACTCGCGCGCCTCGCCCACGAGCACCGCGACGGACGTGGCCATGCACCGCTGCCCAGCCGCGCCGAACGCCGCGCCCAGCAGATGGTTGATGGCCTGCTCGCGGTCCGCGTCCGGCAGGATCACGCAGTGGTTCTTCGCGCCCATCATGGCCTGACAGCGCTTGCCGGCATCCGACGCGCGACGATAGATGTGCGTGCCGACGTGCGTCGATCCGATGAACGAGATGGCCTTGATATCGGGGTGATCGCAGATGGCATTCGCAATGTCGGGGCCGCCGTGCACGACGTTGAGCACGCCAGGCGGCAGGCCGGCCTCGAGCGCCAGCTCGGCCAGACGCAGCGACGCGCTCGGGTCCTGCTCCGACGGCTTGAGCACGAACGTGTTACCGGTGGCGACCGCCAGTGGAAACATGAAGCACGGCAGCATCACCGGGAAGTTGAACGCGGTGATGCCCGCGCACACGCCGAGCGGCTCGATGAGCGTGTACACGTCCACGCCGCCCGCGGCGTTCTGCGCATACTCGCCCAGTTGCAACGACGCGATCGAGCAGGCGTGCTCCACGACTTCGAGGCCGCGTCCGACTTCGCCCTCGGCATCGGGCAGCGTCTTGCCGTGTTCGCGGGTGATCAGTTCAGCCAGTTCGCCCGTGTGATCGCGCAGCAGTTGCTGAAAGCGCAGCATCACGCGCATGCGGTTCGCCTGTGACGTGTTGCGCCACGTCTTGTAGGCGGCCTTCGCCGAGGCCACGGCGGCGTCGAGCTCGTCGGTCGTGGCGAACGGCACGCGCGCGACCACTTCCTGAGTGGCCGGATTGACGACGTCGCGCCACTGCGTCGACTTCGACTCGACGCGTTTGCCGTCGATGAGCAGCGGAATGGTGGGTAGGGACATGACACGCTCTCCTGATCGAACGAATACGGGGATTCGGGGTTGTCGGTAATCGGTTTCGCTGGGTGGCGGTGCCGCCCGCCCGGGGGGAGCAAAGGCAGGCGGCGGCGCCGGCACTTCAAAGATAGGCAATCGGCGCGAGCCCTGCTGCCGCGCTCACTTCGGCCGCGCTCACTTCGGCCGCGTTCACTTCGACCGCACTCCTCACTTCGCCGCCGCACTCGTCTTCACGAGCGCGCAGGTGGACTTCGAGAGCGGCTGGAACGCTTCGGTCGCCGGCACCGTGCCGACCTTGGTGTAGTAGTCCCACGGGCCCTTGGACTCGGCCGGCGACTTCACGCGGAACAGATACATGTCGTGAATCACGCGACCGTCGGGGCGGATCGAGGCGTTGTGCATGATCGGATCGCGAATCGGCATTTCGCGCATCTTTTGTGCGACGGTCCTGGCATCGACGCTCTTGGTCGCCGCCACGGCGCGCAGGTAATGCAGCACGCTCGAATACACGCCGGCCTGTACCATCGTCGGCTTCAGGTCCTTGTACTTCTTCTGGAAGCGGGCCGACCAGGCGCGCGAGGCGTCGTCGTAGTCCCAATAAAAGCCGTCCGTGAACATCAGGCCCTGAGCCGTGTTCAGCCCGAGCGCATGGACGTCGGAGAGGAACACCAGCAAGGCGGCAAGCTTCTGGCCGCGCTGCACGATGCCGAATTCGCGCGCCTGCTTGAGCACGTTCACGGTGTCCTGACCGCCGTTGGCGAGCGCCACGACCTGCGCCTTCGAGCTTTGCGCCTGCAGCAGGAACGACGCGTAGTCAGACGCATTGAGCGGATGGCGCGACTGCCCGACCACCGTGCCGCCAAGCGCCTTCACGTTATCGGCGGCGTCCTTCTCCAGCGAATGGCCGAAGGCGTAGTCCACGGTGATGAAGTACCACGAC
The DNA here is from genome assembly GCF_002216225.1 of Pandoraea sp. CB10b_02. Lineage (NCBI taxonomy): Bacteria > Pseudomonadati > Pseudomonadota > Betaproteobacteria > Burkholderiales > Burkholderiaceae > Pandoraea > Pandoraea sp. CB10b_02. The sequence continues at coordinate 19,498 of NZ_NJGW02000012.1, read as the reverse complement.
TTGCCGCCGTTCGCGACAATGGCGCGCGCCGTGGCGGCGGATTGCGAATACGTGTCGAACATCCAGTGAAAGCCGGTCGGGGAGCAGTCTTCGTTGGTCAGACGCGTGGTCGCGGGGCCGGAGAACAGTGCGATCTTCTGCTTGTCCATGGCCAGCTTCTGCACGGCGAGCGCCGCCGCGGAGTTGGTCAGGTCGGCGATTGCGTCGACGTTGTCGCGATCGAACCACTCGCGCGCCTTGTTGGCGGCGACGTCGGCCTTGTTCTGGTTGTCGGCCGAGACCAGCTCGATCTTCATGCCCTTGCACTCGGCGGCCAGGCAGTCGTCGATGGCCATCTGCGCCGCGACGACCGAGCCCGCACCGCCCATCGCCGAATACGTCCCCGACATGTCCGTGAGCACCGCCACCTTCACCGGACGATCCGGCAACTGCGCCATGCCGCTTGCCGACATCACCCCCAAGCCCGCGCCGAGTCCCAGCGCGAGCAGCCACGGCTTGATCTTCATCGCTTTGTCTCCTTCAGGTCCTTTCAGGTCTCTTATGCTTTCGTCGCCATCGTCTATGCGCGGCGCTCATAAATTGTATTTGTGCGAATTTGCTTTACATAGCGCAAATGTGCATCTAATTTGTGCACAAATGCACATAGGAGACCGGGCGATGACCCGCAAGACAACAACGCGGCCGGCGAGCGCGATGGGCGCGGCCGGCAGTTCGAACGGCCTGGGCGCCGAGCCGCGCCCGGACTGGGACGACCTTCGCTACTTTCTCGAAGTGGCGCGCACGCAGCGCGTGAGTGCGGCGTCGCAGCGGCTCGGCGTGGACCACACGACCGTCTCACGGCGCGTGCGCGCGCTGGAGCAGGCGCTCGGCACGCTGCTCTTCGACAAGTCTCGCAACGCGGGTTACGCGCTCACGCCCGAGGGCCAGCAACTGCTCGTCCATGCCGAGCAGATGGAGAGCACGCTGCAGTCCGCCTGCGAACAGGTCGCCGGGCTGGGGCAGACGCTTTCCGGCCACGTTCGCATCGGCTCGACGGAGGCCTTCGGCACTTATTTCGTCACGCCGGTGCTCTCGCGTTTTCAGCGGGAGTACCCCGCCATCGACTTCGACGTGCTTCCCGTGCCGCGCTTCGTGAGTCTGTCCAAGCGCGAGGCCGATCTGGCCATCACCATCGAGCGCCCGCAGCGCGGCCCATACGTGTGCAGCAAGCTGTGCGACTATCGCCTGCAGCTCTACGCCACGCCGGGCTATCTCGCGCAGTACGGTGACGTGCGCGCGTTCGCCGATCTCGCCGGGCGGCGCTTCATCAGCTATGTGGACGAGCTTTCGTTCAGCAACGAGCTGCGGTATCTGGAAGACGTGGTACCCGGCTGCGACGTGGTGCTGCGCAGCACGAGCGTTATCGCGCAATACCAGGCCGCGCTGCAGGGCGAAGCGCTCGCGATCCTGCCGTGCTTCATGGCCGCGCAGGACCCCCGCCTCGTGCCGCTGCTCGCCGACGAGGTGGTCGTCACGCGCAGCTTCTGGATCTACTGCCACGAAGAGCTGCGCACGCTCAAGCGAATAACGGTGCTGTGGGATTACCTGCGCGACGCCGCCCAACGCAACGACGCGCTGCTGCAAGGCCGCGCCGGGCAGCTGACGTGGGACTGATCAGCGAATCTTGCGCTGCTCGTTGTCGATGACGGTGGGAATCGCCGCGCGCATCGCCTCGATGAACCGTCGCAGGCGCGCGGGATAGTACTTCGCGTATGGGTAGATGATGTACATCGGCAACGCCGTCGTGCGCCATTGCGGGACAAGCTGGACCAGCCGGCCCTGCGCAACGTCCTCCGCCATCACCCACGACGAGCAGACGCCAACGCCCAGACCTCGCAATGCGGCACTGCGCAATGCATACAGGTTGTCGGTACTCATGCGTGGATCGAATGTCACGCGCACGGTTTCGTGTGTCGTCTGGTGCGTGAGCGTGATCTCGTTGCGATAGAAGGTAGTGAGCGAGAGCCACGGCAGCGAGGCCAGCTCGGACGGATGCTCCGGCGCCGCCCTGCCAGCCAGCAGCGCCGGCGACGCCGCCACGATACGCGGCACGTCGGTAAGGGAGATCGCCACGTTGGCGCCATCGCGCAATTCGCCCACGTGGATGGCACAGTCGATGCCTTCGGCAATGAAGTCGGGCTCCCGGTCCTGAAGGAACCAGTGGACCTTCATGCCGGTATAGCGTTCCAGAAAATCCGCGAGCGGCCCGATCAGCATTTCCTGCCCGAAGGCGTGCGGGGCGAGCACGCGCAGCGTGCCTTCGGGGTCGTCGCCCGTGCCGCGCAGGTCCGCTTCGAAGGCTTCCCAGTTCGTCACCAGTTCCTTCGCGCGCGCAAAGCAACGTTCGCCGTCCTCGGTGAGTTTCATGTGGTGCGTGGAACGTTGCAGCAGGCGCAGCCCGAGCGAGCGTTCGAGCATCTGCAGACGCCGGCTGACGGTGGGCTGCGTGGTGCCCAGCAGCGCCGCGGCCGCCGAGAGGCTGCCCGCCTCCACGATGCGCACGAACGTCTGCATCAGCTCGACGCGATCGGCGCCGGCGCCGCGGACGGTGCCGGCTTCCCGGCTGTCCGGGACGTCCACGGATACGGCCAGAGGGCGGCGATGAGGATCTGTCATACGTCTCACGTATAAAGGTTGTACGGATTATAGGTCTACCGCTGCACCGCACCAAGCGAGACACTACGCCCCGTACTTTCCTATTGGAGCCTCCCGCATGAGTTCCGCTCAGCTTTCCACCGCCGGTCAGGCCGCAACGCGGCCGCAGCCGGCGCTTTCCGCCCGTCTGATCCTGCTGCTCGCCACCGGCACGGGACTGACCGTGGCGTCGCTGTACTACGCCCAACCGATGCTCGGCATCATGACCGACGACATCCATGCGGCCAATACGACTGTCGGCTGGGTGCCGACGCTCACCCAGCTCGGCTACGCGCTGGGCATCCTGTTGCTGGTGCCGCTGGGCGACATCATCGACCGCCGTCGCATCGTGCTGGTCAAGGGCGCGATTCTGACACTCGCGCTGCTCGTTGCCGCCGTCTCTCCGGGGATCGGCACATTGCTCGTCGCGAGCCTGGCGATCGGACTGACCGCGACGATGGCGCAGGACATCGTGCCGGCAGCGGCGTCGATCGCACCGGAGTCGATTCGCGGACGTGTCGTCGGCACCGTGATGACCGGCCTGCTGCTGGGCATTCTGCTCTCGCGGGTGGTGTCGGGCTTTGTCGCGGAGAACTTCGGTTGGCGCGCGATGTATGTCGTCGCCGCAGTCAGCGTGGCCGCGTTCGGCGTGGTGGCATGGCGCAGCCTGCCTTCGTTCCATCCCACCACACAGATGAGCTACGGCCAGTTGATCGGCTCGATCGCGAGCCTGTGGAAGCGCCACCCGGCCTTGCGTCGTGCGGCATTCGCGCAGGGACTGCTGTCGGTGGGTTTTAGCGCGTTCTGGTCCACGCTGGCGGTGATGCTGCACGAAGCGCCGTTCCACCTTGGCGCGGCCGCTGCCGGGGCCTTTGGCCTGGCGGGTGCGGCCGGTGCGCTCGGCGCGCCGCTGGCCGGGCGTATCGCCGATCGCAAGGGTCCGCAGATCGTGACGCGTCTCGGCGCCGGCCTGGTTGCGGTCTCGTTTGCCGCGATGCTGCTCGCGCCGATGCTCGGCGCCCGTGCGCAGTTGTGGCTCATCGGGCTGGCCGCCATTGGCTTCGACCTGGGCGTGCAGGTGGCGCTGGTGTCGCACCAGACCATCGTCTACGGCATCGAGCCGGCCGCTCGCAGCCGCCTGAATGCCGTGCTCTTCGTCGGCGTGTTCATCGGCATGTCGATCGGAGCATTGCTCGGCGCGCAGGCCCTGGCGCACTGGGGCTGGACGGGCGTCGCGTCGCTCGCCACGCTGGCCGCGCTGGGCGCGCTCACCGTGCGGATGTGGCCCGGTACGAGCGCCGCGCACTGATAGCCGCTTCGGCGCGCGGACAAGAAGCCGCCTCCCTCGGGAGGCGGCCATTTTTTTGCCCGACGTGCCGCGACGCTCAGTTGGCCGACTTCGCCGCCCCCTCCTGCGCGCGCTCGAACAGTTCTTGGGCGTCGATGCCATCGAGCGAGAGGCCAAAGCGCTCGCTCAGCACCTGCGCGAGTTGCGCGGCCGAGGCAATCCCGGTCTCGGCGACGATCTCTCCATGCGGTGAGCGCTCGATCAGCCGCGTGTCGAGCAGCGCGATGCGTCCTTGCGGCAGCACGCGGCAGGCCATCAGGTGCTGCCGGAAAATCGACTCGGGCGCGCTCGACGTGTACCAGTTGCCCAGCTTGTAGTCGATCCACTCGGCAGGGCGCGGCGTGAAGCGATAGACCGGCAGCCACTTTCCGGACGACTGCACGCTCAGACGGTACTCGCTCACGGGCGCGTCGTCCCCGGTGCGCACGGTGTCGAGCTGCAGCGTCTCGAGCGCGGTCGACTGTGGTTGCGTCGAGTGCAGGCGCAGTGGGGAAGTCAGCGTGACCGAGCCGAAGCCGACGTCGACCAGCCACGCCTGGCCGTCGAGGTCGACGCGCAGCAGCATGTGCGTGAGCGGCGCTTCAGCGTCGAAGGTTCGCCCCCATGCCACGCGGCCGATGAGCGGCGTCACCCGAAAGCCGAGATGCGCGAGGACGTTCGCAAACAGTGTGTTGTGCTCGAAGCAGTAGCCGCCGCGCTCCCGGTCCACCAGCTTGGCCGCGACCGAGGGCAGATCGACCTCGACCGGGCGGCCCCGGATCGGGTCGAGATTCTCGAACGGGATGGCGCGCGGGTGGAGTGCGTGCACGGCGCGCAGGACGTCGAGCGTCGCGGCACGCGGGCCGGTGTAGCCGATGCGCTGAAAATAGCGCTCCGGATCGAAGGGACGGGACATGGCGGGCAGCCTTTCACGGAGTGCGGACATACGCAGAGCCCATACGTTAGCGCATTAGCGCGATGCGCGGGCAAAGCCCCGCGGCTGCCCGCGGGATTGCCGCACGGCGTCCGGCGGGCGAAGGCGGCCGGGGCAAGGCCCCAAGACTGGCGGCAGGCGCACACACGCGCACACACGCGCACACTCACCGCATCGTTACGCCGTTGCGCAGCCTGCGGCATGCGGTGGCGATCAGTCCTCGGCTTCGCAGAAACGAATGTGGTTGTTGAACGGATCGGTCACCGTCATCTGCTTGCCCCAGTCGAGTTCTTCGATGCCGGGGTTCATGTTCGGGTAACGCTTGCCGCTCAGCTCGCGCTGATAAGCCTCCACGCCGCGCATGTACACGAACGTCGTGGCGCCCGGGCTGGCGTCGCCGAAATGGCCGGACAGATGCAGTGTCATGCCGGCGCGCGAAACCTGGCAATACAGCGGTAGACCATCGGCGAAGCGATGCTCCCAGTCGAGCTGGAAGCCGAGAAAGTCCACGTAGAATTCGCGCGCCTTGGCTTCGTCGAAGATGCGGTGAATTGGCGCGACGGTGTCGAACGCGATGCCGTCGTTCGCCGCGCAGGCGAGTTTTGCGGCGAGCACGTTCCAGTCCGCAAAGCCGAACTGCGCGGCTACGGACTCGAGTGCCTGTGCATGAGAGATGCCGATACCCTCGCGCGCGAGACGTTCGCGCAGGGATTTGGCCATGATTTTGGCGTCGAGATAGGTTCGCATGTTTGCCATCCTTGGTTACGTTCGGCGACGACGGATACGATCAGTGCTCGCGTTGCTGATGCGCGTCGCCTGCTAAACGGGACGGACATGCGACCTGCGATGCTTTCACCGTGCCCGGCAAGCGGGTGCGAGCGGCAGGCAGCATCGGCCTTGGCCGCGATTCTAGCAGCAGGCGCGGCCGGCGCCGCGACACTGCGCGATACCGCCCGGACGCCCCAACGCGACGCCCCAATGCGATGCCCCAACGCGATGCCAAAATGCGATGGCTGCACGCCGAATTCCGCATTGGCCGCGGCCACCGCGCACCGGTATAGTGGCGCAGGCCGAACGGCGCTGCATGCGCCGCTTACCGTTCCGATGGAGTCCGCCTTTCATGATCGATGCCGAGCGCGTAATGCAGGCGCTGGCCGCGCGCCACATTAGCCCCGACGCCCGTCAACGCGACGCCCTGGCCGCCCTCTCTGCCCTTTCCGCGCTCTCTGCGCTCTCTGCCCTGGCCCGCCTGGGCGCTTCCAGCGGCAAATGCGACGGCGAACGCGACGGCGAACGCGGCGGCAACTACGGCGGCGTCTATTGCCACGGCTTGCCCGGACGCGGCAAGAGCCTCATCGTCGACACGGCGTTTGCCGTGGCGGCATGCGAGAAGCGTCGCGTGCATTTTCACGAATTCCTGCGCGACGTCCACCGTCAGCTCGTGCGCGAGCCGAAGTGCGACGATCGCCTTGCTGCCGTCTTCCATCGCTGGCTCAGTGGTGTCGAACTGCTCTGCTTCGACGAATTCCATGTGCACGACATCGCCGACGCTTTGCTCATCGGCCGCTTTCTCGACATCGCACTCTCGCGCGGCGTGCGGCTGGTGCTCACATCGAACTATGCGCCGCAGCAATTGCTGCCCGACCCCGAATTCCACGCGCGTTTCGAGCCGACGATCTCCGTGATCCTGCAACGCTTTGCCATCGTCCATTTCGACGGCGCCACCGACTATCGGACCGGCGGCGAGCCCGCGCAGCTACCGCGCTGGATCGCGCCGCTCGAACTCGCCCGTGAGGCGCTGCCCGAACACTATGCCGCGATCGAGGGCATGCCGGCGGGCGCCCCCACGGAGGTCTCGCTCGCCGGCCGCGCCCTGTGGGCACGCAGCGCGGGCGAGCGAGTGCTATGGGCCGACTTCGACGCGCTGTGTGTGGCACACCGCTCGCATCTCGACTACCTCGCGCTGGCGCAACGGTGGTCGGCGCTCATCGTCGACGAACTGCGTGTCGAGCGATTGCGGCGTCCTGATACGCTGCAGCGTTTTCTCTGGCTGGTGGACATCTGCTACGACCGTCAGTGCTCCTTGCTGATCGCCTCGGACGCGCCGCTCATCCCCGCCCTGGACGCGCTGAGCGATCGGCGCGATCTGTCGCGCACGATCAGCCGTCTCGCCGAGATGGGTTCGCGCGATTACGAACGCCGCACGCTCGTGCTCCCGCGCTGAGAACGCGGTTTGCCCCGCATCGCGATCCACCCGCCCTGTGCCAGAGCACCGAAATTCCGAAACCGGGTACATCCATGGCGCGCAAGCACGGCGAAGCGTTCGAACGGCTCGGACACGCAGGCGGTGGTGTCGCCGCCAAAATGCCCGCCCCACGTCGTTAATCCATTAAATAATTCCGGGCGGTTGCCGTTATGCCTCTAGCGGTTTGGCCGAAATTTGCAGACCGAAGGCGCTTTTTTACGTCAAACCCTCGCCACCGCGACGGATGTCGTCGGCCATGAACGCGCGGGGGTGTCGTTACCGAGAGACAGCGAAAAATATGAAACTGAGCATTCGATATGCCATTGCGGCGGCATGGCTTTGCACCCTCCTGGCCGGCTGCGAAGACTCGGAAATTGGCAAGGTCAAAGCTGCCGACCTTCCTGGGGACCGGACGCAGACCTACGGCTCGGCACTGTCGGAGCGTGGGGCTTGCAAACGCGTCAGTTGGAAAACATTCAAGGACGAACGCAACCGATCCGCGGTGGAATACCGCTGCGAGCTCAATGACGCGGTTTCCGAGTTGAACAAGGTCCGCGACGCGCAAATCGAAGACATCAACGGCTATCTGAAGGCCGCTACCGAAAACCTGAGCAGCGCCATTGACGGCACCGCCGGAGATGCCGCCCGTTACGCCAGGCTTCTGGACGAAAAGAAGGCGGAGCTCCAGCAAATCGACGAGAAGATCCAGGCGCAGACTGCCGGCATGGATGGCCCGGAAGCGTTGCGAGCGCAGCAGGTGCTCGGCGATGCCCGCGCCTATGCCGCCTCTCAGGTGCAGCGCTATCAGGCCGAACTGGACAAGGCGAACGCCGGTGAGACCGCGGCGTCGTTGAAAGGCTCGTTGAAGCGCTACCAGGACCAATACGCCAACAGCATTGCGAACCTCCACAGAAAGTACGATGGCGTGAAGTCGGTGACGGAAGTGATCCAGTGGGTTGTGAAGGACAGCGACGTGTTTCCTCTCTATTTTGGTTTCGATATCGATTCGGACCTAGGGAAGCAGCGTACCGACATATCGGCCCAATTCGCGGCACACCTGCGGCAGATCGTCAGGAACCGCGGTCAGGCGTATGTGGCCCTCGTCGCCCCGACCGTGCTTGCCGGTGTTCCCGCCACCACCGACAAAGTGCCGGCGCCGACGCCTGTCACGGGCACGAATTCGGGGACGGCGGTGGCCGGCCAGGCATGCTACGACGCGAAGCTCAAGGAGTTCCGAAGCGCGATGGGAGAGGAAGCGCCGGTCAGCAACGACATGATGAACGAGTGGCGAGGCCAGTGCGGGATCGCGCCCGCCTGAACGGGCTACGGGCCGGCCGCCTCTGCCATAGCGCCGGCCATCGCCCGCTGCCGAAGCGGTGCGGGCCGCCGACGGCGGGTCGCGCGGCACATGCGTTGCGCGCGCGACGGTCGCACCTTCCGAATTCCCTGTCTCCCGACATCGGGAATTCGGTTGCCCGTCGCGCGCAAGCCGTTTTGTTCTGGTGTTTGACCGGCGCGTGCTAGCATGAGGCAAAAGAGGTAGGAGTTTGTCACATGCCAACACAGATGTATAAGCAATACGGGAAGCGAACGTATACGATTCGAGTCGCGCCCAACGGGGTTTCGGGCTGGAGAGCCGTAGCATCGGTCGGCCATATGGAAGGCGGCGTGTTCTTCACCGACTTTTCCAAAATCACCGGCCTTTCGGGATATTCGGCAGACGACGCATGGGTCCGGGCCGAAGCGCAAGTCCTGACATTCATCGACAAGATCGACAGCTAGCCGGTTGCCCGCGGTTTGTTCGCCTTTAGTCCGCCTTAGTCCGCCTTATTCGGTCTTTAGGCGGCCTTTAGTCAGCCTTTAGTCGACCTTTATGCCGCGTTTATTCGGCAGTTGGCCGCCATTTGTCTGCCGGTTATCGGCCAATCATCGGCCGTCTACCCGCCGTTTTGCGCGAGCACATTGAGGCAAACGGCACGTCGTCCCGAAATCGCCCGCGGGTTTCGAGCGGTTTCGACACTTGCGAGAGCGTGGTATGAATCACGAAATTGACAGCGTGGAACAGCTCGAAGCGATTTACGGCGAACCGAGCGAACGCGCGCTGTGGAAGGAACTGAATTACCTCAACGAAGACTATCAGGCCTTCGTGAAGGCAAGCCCTTTCGTGGTACTGGCGTCCGTCGGTGATCGAGGTACCGATTGCTCTCCGAAAGGGGATCCGGCGGGATTCGTTCAAATCCTGGACGAAAGAACGCTCGTGATTCCGGATCGGCCGGGCAATAACCGCATCGACAACCTTCGCAACATCATTGCCGACCCGCGCGTCTCACTGCTCTTTCTGATTCCGGGTGTTGGCGAGACGCTGCGCGTCAACGGACGCGCGCGCATCTGCGTCGATCCCGCCTTGGTTTCCCGCTTCGAAATCCACGGCAAATTGCCGAGAACGGTTATCGTGGTCTCGGTCGACAGCGTGTATTTCCATTGCGCCAAAGCGATCGTCCGTTCCCGGCTTTGGGACAAGGAAACCCAGATTCCCCGCGACGCGCTGCCCAGCACAGGCGCAATGCACCGACGCCTGAGCGGCGGCCATTTCGATGGGGACGCCTACGATCGAAATCTGCCGCAGCATACGGCGGACGGGTTGTATTGAGGGGCAGGCAAGGCGGGCGAGTAGCGCGCAGCCCCCGCCCGGACAGGCCGCCCGGCTCATGGCCGAGCGGTCTCGTCGCACTGCCGTGCCCCGCACCACGGCCGCGCGTTCAATGACAGGCGCCCGTCAGTAGCCGGCAGCCAGGCCGTCCCCGCGCGGGTCCGCCGCACCGCGCAACACGCCGGTGGAGGCATCGACCTGAATCACGCCGGCGTGTCCCATCGTATCGGTGAATTTCTCGACAACCTTTACCGGATGACCGCGGCGCTTGAGTTCGTCTGCGACCGTTGCCGGGACGCGCGACTCGATCTTGAGATCGTTCGATGAGACGCCCCACGTCCGGCCGTACAGCCACCGCGGGGCGTTGATCGCATCTTGCGGCGACATCCCGAAGTCGACCATGCGCGTGACGATCGCCGCCTGCGTCTGCGGCTGGCCCTCGCCGCCCATCGTTCCGTAGACGAGGAAAGGTTTGCCGTCCTTGAGCAACATTGCCGGATTGAGCGTATGGAAGGTTCGCTTGTTCGGCGCGAGATGGTTGACGTGGTTCGGATCGAGCGAGAAGAACGAGCCGCGGTTTTGCAACAACACTCCCGTGCCTGCAGGCACGATGCCGGAGCCGAAGTCGTAGTAGATGCTCTGGATCAGCGAGACGGCGTTGCCATCGTTGTCGACGACACCGAACCATACGGTGTCCCCCGTCGGGTCCATCGGCCTTACGTCGTTGTCGGCCTTGCGCATATCAATGCGCGCGGCCTGCGCCTTCGCGTGCCGCACGGACAACAAGTCGGCCAGGGGTATCCTGACGAAGTCGGGGTCGGAGAGATATTTGTCCCGGTCCGCGAACGCCTGCTTGGTCGCCTCGACAAGCAGATGGTAGTAGTCGGCGAACCCTTCGCCCAGCGACTTCACATCGTATTGATTGAGGATGTTGAGAATCTCGAGCGAAGCGAAGCCCTGCGTGTTGGGCGGGAAATTGTAGACTTGGAAACCGCGGTACGTTACCGAAATGGGTTGAACCCAGTCCGCATGATGCTTCGCGAAGTCGCGGCGCGTGAGCATGCCCCCGTTCGCCTGCAGTTCCGTGACGATCTTCTCGGCGATTTCGCCTTTGTAGAACGCGTCGGCGCCGTTATCGGCGATGAGCGTCAGCGAGCGCGCCAGATCGGGCTGTTTCAGGATGTCACCGACTCGATACGGCGAGCCGTCGGGTCTGAGAAACGTCCGCCGGAAGCCCTCGAACTGTTGGAGATTGCGATACACCTTGTCGGAGACGTCGACGTTGACGGCTTCCCACTTCGCGACGGAAGGTGTGACGACGAAACCGTCTCTGGCATAGGTGATGGCGTCGCGCAGCAGATCCTTCCACGGCAGGCTCCGGCGCATTGTCTCGTGCGCGTATCGGTATGCCTCACTCCATCCGGACACGGCGCCGGGGACCGTATTGACCGAAAGATAGCCGCGGGAAGGAATCGTGCCCAGCCCCTTGTCCCGATAGAACTTGATGGTGGCGTTTTCGCCCGCCCGGCCGCTTGCGTTCAATGCGCGAAGTTCTTTCGTTCTGGCGTTGTAAATCAGCCAGAAATTATCGCCGCCGATAGTATTCATCTGCGGATAGACGACGGCGATGGTCGATGCGACGGCTATCGCTGCATCGACGGCATTCCCTCCTCGCCGGAGCACATCAAGACCGGCTTGCGTGGCGAGGTAGTTTGACGAAGTGACCATGCCATTTGTCGCCATCGGGTTTGTGCATTGGGCCGGTGTCTCGCAATACGCCCCGGTCGACTCGGCCGCGCCGGCCGCCGCACAGAACGTCAAGGCCCCCACCGCCATCCAGGTGCGCGCGTACAGAAAAATGCCGTCCATTTACGTCCCCCCTTTTTTAAATTGCTATTGCTGGATAAACCATCTCCTTTGCAAAACGGGGTTAGATATATCAGACTAAAAACCCAAAGAAATCCGCAAAGCTACGCGACATCTCTACGCAAAAACACTTATCGCAGGCGCATATCAGCAAAGCGCATTTATGAGGTGATTTCGTTCGAAATCTGTGATGCGAGAAACGACATTGACAAAAATCCGTTGTGGAAAGTCGTTAAACCGGCGGAAATGAAATGGAAGGGCTGACCAGATTCCCGCGCCTAGTACGGCGGTCCGATCACATTCCTGATGGAAAGCGAGTTGTGGCCTCGCGTGATGCGAATCGGGGCGATGTCTGTCTTAGACGTTCCGCCGATCCCGGCTCTTCACGTTTGCGGCGAAATCCACGACAAACAAACGCATGGTTAATGCTGAAATCGCTTATATCGCAGGCTACTGGGAGGCGTGACCAAGAAAGCCTGAACACCGCCTGAAACCAGACCGAGGGAATCGCAAAAAGCGCGTGCGATGGAAATCGGTCCCCGAACTCTCATCCCAAAATCGCACCTGACAACGCCACGCACGGATTGCCAAACACGCCCAACCCCGCGTAAAATAGCGCTCTTCGCGGGCGTCGTATAATGGTAATACCCTAGCTTCCCAAGGCTCGAACCATAACGACGCGGCGTGAAACTCCGCGTCGTTGCGCTCCAGCTTTCATCCCAACCTCCATGATTTCTTCATGGGGCGTCACCAGAAGTACTCCCACCGTTTTTCGTCGGCTAAAGAGAATCACAGAGCGATTGAAGTTCCGATGGCGTGTGCCGTTAATCGTTATGTTGAACTGAACTCTCATCAAGAGGTGCTATGACATATAACGAGGCGAAGGCAGTGATTTTCCGCAACTTGCTCATTGGCACAACGTTAGGTGGCATCGGGACACTTTCAACGTTCATTTCAATGCTCAAATGGGTGTACGTCGGCGATGCCATGAGCGGAGCGGCAGTTTTCGCTCGCGGGCTGAAAGGTCTAATCTGGGCGTTTTATAGCTGGAGTACGCCTTACTTGGAGACGTTGTGGAAGTACTCGCCCGTACCAACGCAGGAAGAATACCTAAGCTCACGGAACCTATTCGTTATCGTGATCTATTTGGTTGGTATATTCGGTCTGAGCCAAGTCCGCCGAGCATTTGATCTCATGAGTACGCTGTCTCGGATTCGGAAGGGCTACCAGGAATATCAGATTGCGTCATCGCTAGCCGGTCGTACTGTTCCCATGAAGATGGATACTGACGTCGAAGTACCAACCGTCAAGCCAAACCGATGGACGCTAATTCACTCCCTCTACCTCGCGCCTTTCATCGTAGGCATCGCTTTGCTAATCGCAGGGAAAGTATTCCATTTAACCTGAGCCGCCTTGAACTGTCGCGCCGCCATAAGAAAAAGGCTCCAAAGAAGGAGCCCTGATAATGCGCATATCGGGATTCGATGGTTGACGCTTGTACCCATGCTGCATCGTAGTAATCAACCGTTCCTATCACGTGCAAAACTTCTGCCCAACAGCCTCCGGGGGTCAACAATTTTGGGGGGAATTCGATGCAAAAAATAGGCTGGCCGATGATTGAATTCGGTAGCCTTCGTAATTGATCCGTTGGAATGGTGGGCTAGTTCTTGCTCACACCGATGATATAGGCTTTAAATTTTCTCGCCCTCACGTCGGCCTCAGCTATTTCGTCAAAAATCTCGACGTCACCGAACGAACGCAAGCGAGAAATATCAGCGGAAGGAATCCGGTTGTTCGTGCCATATTGGCATCCTAAAACCCAGAAGTAGAGCTTGTATCCGCTGTCGCGCAAGGATTGAAGAACAGCGGCTGTATCCTTTTCAGGATCGTCAAAGTCAGGACAGACTGCCGCCAGAATTTGAGGCCAACGGTCAGGGTGCATCGCCTTCATCCGCTTAACGAAGCCCTCTGGTTGGTCATCGTTGGACATGCGCCGGATGAAGTATTCAATGCCATCAATTTTCGTTCGACGCACACGATGCGAACCATGAGTCAAGGCGCAAAGTGTTTGAGATTTCCCCCAGTTCGAATGGCCTACAACAAAGACAACCTTTGGCTTTGACAATGGCGCCTCCCGTAGCAAGGTCTAACTAGTTATGTAGACAGCACCGGCCGTTCTCGTGATGTCAGCCAATCTAGCCAGAGTACCTGAAACCGGCGATACGTCAACTTCCGTATCTGGTCATTCGGATCAACGACCACGTTAAGCAGCAACTGCCACGCCAAACCAACCACGGAATCCGAACACACGGGGAAGCTCATCGATCATACCGCCGCTTGATCATCTGGTAGTAGGTGCTCGCCCCGTCCTTCGAAAGCCCAGCCACCGCGACGAACTGCTCGATGATCTCCTTCCGCGTCACCTGCTTGCGACGCATCATCCGCTTGTAGATTTCCGTCGCGATCTGCATCTTCGTCTTGCCCTCGGCCTCCGCGTACCCCGTCACGGTATCGCCGACAACCCCGCAATCACGCCCCTCACCTCGTCGTGCGTCGTCCATCTGGTCGTCCATGACATCTCCTGTTTACGTGACCAGATCACGATCCAACATCTCTCCCGCCCTTGACAACCACCCTGCGGGATAACGAGAAGAGAGAATATTAATAATTAATCAATGAGTTATTTCACCCTGCTGGGGCAAAATGGGTGCCCAAATACACGGGGAACACGAGGTTTCGACACCAGAATCGGTCAACCTAATTTGTTGTCAATAGGCAGACTGCAAATAAAACTGAAAATATTTCTGATTTTTTCCGATACCGAAAATACACGTTTACAGCTTATAAATTCCGTTCCCGTCCTTTGGGGTCTCCGCGTAACGACCCGACCTCACGAATCGCTAATTATTCGGTAATACCCGGTTCCCGACGATTCTTTCACTTCTCTGAAAACCCCTCTCTCTCCACGGAATTTCCTGCGTTAGACAACAAATTCCCTCATTCATAGAATCGGCTGGTCATTTCAATTAACGACCAACCAATACAAATTCTATGAATCTCCACATCCCCAACCACGACGCACCGCCCCCCTCCATCATTCGCCGTAGGCGGCGCATGAATCCGCGCCTTCGGACGCGCAGCCGTCTTTACGCCCGCCCGCAAAGCGCGTCGCGAGGTCAATAACATGAACGGCTCGTCGGCTAGCTTCGTTCGGTGCAAGGTGCGCGTACCGCTGCGTCATCTTGGGGTCCGAGTGACCAAGCAACACGGACACCTCGTACAGGCTGATGCCGGAACGTGCCAGCTTGCTCGCGAATGTGTGACGCAAAGTGTGCACGGTCACGCGACCGCCGCGCTCCTTGACGACCTTCGGGTCGTTGAGGCCAGCACGTTCAACGGCCTTCAATATCGCCTTCGTGCAGTAGCCACGGGCTTCCCCTTGCTTATTTTCGAAGACGTGACGCTGCCCTGTACTCCTGACGGCAGCGCGTCGCGACATCACCTCGAACAACCGTTCGGGCATGTACACCACACTCTCATTCTTCACTTTGGACCGGTAGAGGTTGATCGATCGCTCTTCGAGATTGATGGCCGACCAAGGAATGTTCGCTGCCTCCGAGTATCTGCACCCCGTATCCAACAGGAAGACCGTCAGGTCGTAGTTGTCCTGAATCATGCGAACCATCGCGGGAGTGTGCAGCTTTTCAGCGATGCGCTCGCTGAGCAGCATTTGGGGATCCAGCGCCGCCAGCAATGCCGCCTCTTCCTTCTGGTCAAGGTATCGCAACCGGGACTGGGTGCGGATTGTCGGGAAGATCACCTCTCGATTTACGCGGTATCCAAGGCGTCCCATCTCGTTCATGGACGCTCGGATCAAGCCCAACTCGTGTTTGATCGTCTGGGGAGCGCTGCCTTCAATCTTTCGCGCCTGAACAATACGCTCCACGTCCCGGGTCGTCAGTTCATGAAGCATGAGCGTGCGGGGCAACCCGAAGCACGGCTTGATACCGCCGTTACGCGGAACTCGCTTCTCGCCGAAGACCTTTCGGTGGTAGCTGCCCATGATCTCCGAGAACGGTTTATCCCTTCGACTCTCGATGTACCGGGTTATCGCCGTATTCAGGCTGATCTCATCCGCGTGACCGAGAAACTCACGGGCGTGCGCTTTTGCGCGCATGTCTCGTTCCACCTGCGCCGCGGCCGTCTTATTCGTCGTTCCGGTCGAACCAAGGTATCGCTTACCTCGAAGCTGAAAACTGTAAAACCAGTTTTTGCTATTCGGTCTCTTGTGCAGGCCCATCGTCAGTCTCCCAATCCGGGGGACACCGTACGCCAGACCTCGCACTTGGACCACAAATTTCTAACCACTATGGAGGTGTATCGAAAACACTTTTAGCCAACCGAAGCAAACCCGAATGACTCGTCCCGGAGCGCAACCATGCGCCTCAAGCATCGCTATCAAGCAACTCACCTCAAACCAATCAAACATGAAAATTTCTATCAACAAACACATCATCAACAAGAGTAAAACTGGCTGGAACCAGCCGTGGAATACCGTCGACTGTTCTGTCGCACAGCTCGCAGACCATGTGAAGCAGGGCTACGCGTTCTCCTACGCCTACTCCGACGAAGTGCGCGATTCAGATAATTTTCTGCAAGCGGATTATCTGATGGTCGACATCGACTTCGAAAGCAAATTGACCTCGCTGACGATTCAAGCCGCGCTCGACTCAGACTTCGTCAAGAATTTCGCGGGCCTTGTATACACGACGGCAAGTCACACGGACGAAGAGCACCACTTCCGCCTGATTTTCCCGCTTGAGGAACCGATCATCGACGCGGCAGCACTCAAGCTCGCTACGAACGGTCTGATTCGCAAGTTCGGCGGCGACCGTGCGTGCACTGACGCGGCTCGGGTTAGCTTCGGCAATACGGACGCTCAGACTTGGATCATCGGCAATCACTTGCCGAGCGACGAGGTTAAGACGCTGCTTGCTCCAGGCAACGACCTTGTCGCAATTCGTGCAGCAAAAATCAAGAATGAGTACGGGCGTGATCGCCGCGGACAAACGGTGCGATCGAACGTCAAGTTGTCCCCCAATCAGCTGCTGTCCACGGCGAGCGGGGGCGCTATTGCCCTCAAACATGCGCGGAGGATGACAAAGGTTCACTGCCCCGTCCACATTGACAACAATCCGAGCGCCTTCGTCGTGCGTAGTTCGATCGGTGGCGTCGGCGTGCGTTGCCATGCTTGCAGTTGCACGTACTGGGCTGACCGCTCTGAGACGGAGTTTGACCTTGGTCGTTTCGACCAGATTATTAACGCACGGATTCTGCCGCCGATCACGTCTCTTCCACCTGTCCAGTTCGCAAATGCGGTGAGTTCCGTTTTCGATATGGGAATACCCGATGATCCGTACACCCTCACGCTGAACTTCCTCACGAACGATCTGAAGGAATTCTCCACCCGCACCTGTACGCCATATTTGCAGAAACCGGACTTCCTTCTCCCCGGCAGCATCCTCATCCGCAGCCCTAAGGGATCGGGAAAGACCCAGTTGCTTCAGGAAATCGTCGCGACCGCGAAGAATGAGAACAAGTCTGTTCTCGTTGTGGGCCATCGAACGACGCTCTTGCAGGGACTGGCGCAACGTCTTGGAATCGACTGCTATATTGAGGACGGGGTCGACCTTGAGGAGGAGAGTGACGAATCCCCCACGCCAAGGAAGGGACGCAAGCAACGCCGCCCGTCGGCATACTTCGCAATTTGCGCAGATAGCATCGACCGTCGCATGAACACGGAGATCATGCGCTATGACATCGTCATCATCGACGAGGCGGAGCAAGTGTTGGGTCACATCTTTGACTCCGACACGATGCGAAAAGATCGGGTTTCGACGTTCGATAAGCTGCGTTACTTCATCCGGAACGCGAAGTTCCGCTATTACCTTGATGCCGATCTGAATCTGCCAACGCTCATGTTCGCCAAGTTGATTGGCTCAGTGTATCCAGACGACGTTACGACCCTCGTCGTGAATGATCCCATGCCTTTGCAGCAGGAAGTTCCTCTCTACCAAAGCCGCTACCAACTCATTTCACAAATGATGGCGGCGGTGGAGCAGAAAAAGCGCGTCTATATCTGCACCAACTCCCGCCGCGAAGCGCTGACGTTGGCAGAGGTGATCAACCACGAATTCGATGGTCAGCGGCGTGTCATGACCATCACCTCCGATAATTCTAAGACTCCTGAGGTAGCTGCGTTTCTGCGTGACATCAAGAACGAGTATTTGAAATACGATGTGCTGATCGCCTCCCCATCTATCGGTACGGGTGTTGATATCACGTTTGATGAAAACGCCGAGATGGTCGATGCCGTATTCGGGATCTTTCACCCTCAAGTGAATACGCACTTCGACATTGATCAACAAATCTGTCGCGTCCGGCACCCGAAGGAGGTTCACGTCTGGATCTCAAACGAGCGCTTCCATGTCGAGACCGATATTGAGATGATCAAACACGATATCGTGCAGTTCGAACAAGGGATGAGTCATTTCGGCAAGCTCGACGACTCGACTGGAATCATGAGTCCGCGTCATGACGAACCGTTTGTCCACATCTACGCTCACATCCTGGCGTACAAGCGCGCGTCGCTGAACAACCTTCGTGCCAACTGGACGAAATTGCGCGAAGCGAACGGCTGGACGGTTAAGCTTATCGAGAAGGACAGCGAGGCGATCAAGATCGCAAAGTCGATTGACGATAGCGCCCGCGACCGTCAGCACGACCGCGAGGTAAACATGGTTCTCAATGCAGACAAAATCAACGAGCACACGGCGGCAGTTTTGCGGAAGCTGCGCGAGTCCAGCACGATCTCGCCCGAAGAACAGGCCATGATTGACCGGTATTACGCTGAAGACTTTTTCTGTGAAGACATCACGTACGAGAACGTGAGTCTTTTTGACAAGGGGGCACTCCGCGACAAGTTCGCTCGATTTGAGGGTTTGCTCGAACTCTCAGGCGAAAAGCCAACGTACGCGAAATCGATCAACGAGCAAGGCACCTCCTTTAATAGACGGCAGGCTGAACTCATCGCTTCGTTGCTGAGCGCGGCAGGGATTTACTCGCAAACGGGCGGCCGGTTCGACGCTGGAATTACCTATACCTCGCATAACCTCAAAGCATTTAGCGAGATGTGTATTGATCGCAAGTCGGAAATCGAACAGATTCTCCCCGGAATCAGAATCCGAGCCAAACTGATGAAGAATCCGATGCAACAACTTGGAGAGTTTCTGAAATACATCGGATTGACGCATGATCGTGTGGAAACTACGCGCAAAAACGGTGAAAGGACCATCTATCACTACCGGCTGGACCGCGAATCCGTCGAACGGCTTATGTCCATTCGCAGCGCTCGCGAGGCGGCAATGCGCAAGAAGATCCAACAGATCATCGATAGCGAGAATTTCTCGGAGGACGAGATGAAGCTCGCTTTGAAAAAGATCGAAGAGAAGAGGGTCGCGAAAGGGTTGAGCGTCAACACGCTTCCGAGCAAGAAGAAGCGTAAGTAGTCCATCACCCCATGCTGATACCGTGGGACCTGCTGACGGTCCTTCGGACCAAGACAGTGAAAACAAGTGGATGGCGTTCTCGCCATCCACTTGTTTGCCCGGATCCTGCGCTTTTCTATGCGGGGATTTCCGGGATCACGTCTTTTATTGATCCGGCCCCTGTGAACTTGTATCAAGCTGCATAGCGAACAGGGCCGTGCTCGAAATACTTGCGAATTCGTTCGGGCTGGCGTTG
>NZ_NJGW02000011.1:0-142104 GCF_002216225.1 Pandoraea sp. CB10b_02 | reverse complement strand
GCCGTTTGGGGATGTGATCGAGTTGTCGGGCGCGAAGCATTTTGCGATCAATGGCGGGACGACGGAGCGGTATCACGATTTGGCGACGGTGGATCTGGGCCCGGACGGCGGCCGCACGCTGATCAACGTGTTCCGAGGCCAGCCGCGGCGCTTGCCGTATGAGGTGAAGATGCTCGAGCGCCATCCGCTGGGCAGCCAGGCGTTCATCCCGCTGAAGACGACGCCGTATCTGGTGGTGGTGGCGCCGGCGGGCGAGCTCGACGTGAGCCAGATGCGGGCGTTCGTATCGGACGGTTGGCAGGGGGTGAACTATGCGCGCGGCGTGTGGCATCACCCGTTGTTGGCGTTGGATGAGGTGAGTGACTTCGTGGTGGTCGATCGCGGGGGCGAGGGACACAACTGTGACGAGCAGGACTTGCCGGGCGTCTATCTGTTGACGCAGGCCGCGTTGGACGCGGCCCGAACCACAAGGAAGGCTGCATAGGGCGAGCCAAAAAACAAGGGCGCGAAAGCGCGCCCCCGTCTTCGCCCAAGGCAAAAAATCGATCAGGCGGCAGGCACCACCGCCGTCACCTCGATTTCGACCTTCGCTTCGTCCTCGACCAGATCGGCGACCTCCACCGCCGTCATCGCTGGAAAATGCCGGCCAATCACCGCGCGATAATGCTCGCCGATCGCGGGATAGCTCGCCACGTATTCCTCCTTGTCCTTCACGTACCAGGTCATGCGCACGATATGCTCGGGCTTCGCGTTCGCTTCAGCGAGGATCGCCACGATGTTCTCCAGCGTCTGACGAACCTGAAGCGCGAAATCATCCGTTTCAAAGCGTTGCTGCCCGTTCCAGCCGATCTGGCCACCGACGAACACCAGACGGCTGCCGGGGGTCATCTCGAAAGCCATGCCGTTCGCATAGCCGCGCGGTTTCGCCCAGTCGGGCGGTTGCAGAACTTGCAGCATCAGGACACTCCTTCCATTACACAATCAGTTGCGGCGTAGCGCACAATCGCTTCACGCTGCGCTGGGGGAACGGCGATCGGGGTGGGCTTGCCGCCCTCGCCTTTCGCGACCCAGACCAGTACCAGCGTGGCTTGCAAACGGGTATCGTCGTTCGCACCGGCGAACCGTACGCGCAGCGTCATCGACGAGCGGCCAAGCCGCGTGACCTCCAGCGAGCGCGTCAGCGTCTCGCCCAGGAAACTCGGGGCACTGAAACGGCATTCGACGTTTGCCGTCGGCACCCCCAGACCATCGCGCAGGTGCATCTCGCCGAACGACAGGCCCAGACCTTCCTCACACCAGTCCTCGACCAGATCGTTGATCATCTCGAAATAGCGCGGATAGAACACGATACCCGCCGGGTCGCAGTGCTTGAAGCGCACCAGCAACGGCTTCACGAACGCGTGCGCCGCCACATCAGCTCCCGCCATCATTTTTCCTCCTGCGTTACACCGCATGAAAGTGAGTGAGCGCCGACTGGAGCGACTCACGCGCGTATTGCGGCCAGCTTCTCACCGCTGCGCCATTTGCCGCAGCTTGAAGCGCTGCAGCTTGCCCGTCTCCGTGCGCGGGAGCGCGTCCACGAACTCGATCGCCCGCGGGTACTTGTAGGGAGCGATGTTAGCTTTCACATACTCCTGCAGGGCCTTTACCATCGTCTCGTCGCGCGGCTCCCCCGCCTTCAGGACCACGTAGGCCTTCACGATCTGCCCGCGCGCGTCGTCGTTCGCGCCGACCACGCCGCACTCCGCCACCGCGGGGTGCTTCAACAGCGCGGACTCCACTTCCGGGCCCGCAATGTTATATCCGGCCGAGACGATCATGTCGTCCGAGCGCGCCTGATAGTAATAATTGCCCGCTTCGTCGCACATGAACGTATCGCCCGGCAGGTTCCAGCCCTTCTTCACATAATTCGCCTGACGCGGGTCGGCCAGATAACGGCAGCCTGTGGGCCCCTTCACCGCCAGCTTGCCGACCTGCCCGGGCGGCAGCGGATTCATGTCATCGTCGACGATCATTGCGATGTAGCCCGGCACCGGCTTGCCGATCGCGCCCGGGACCACGTCGCCGTTGGCCGCCGAGATGAAGATGTGGATCATCTCCGTGCCGCCGATACCGTCGATCATCTCGATGCCCGTGGCCTGCTTCCAGAGCTGGCGCGTCGCGTCCGGCAACGCCTCGCCGGCCGACACCGTCTTCTTCAGGCTCGACAGATCGTACTTGCCCACGAGTGCGGCCATCTGGCGATAGAAGGTCGGGGCCGTAAAACAGATCGTCGCCCGATACTCCGCGATCGCTTCGAGCAACGTGTCGGGCGTGAGCTTTTCCAGCAGCACCGTGGCCGCGCCCACGCGCAGCGGAAACGTCAGCAAGCCTCCCGTGCCGAAAGTGAACGCTAACGGGGGAGTGCCGCAGAAGATGTCGTGCGGCCCGGGCCTGAGCACGTGGCGCGGGAACAGATCGCACATCGCGAGCACGTCGCGATGAAAATGCATCGTGCCCTTGGGCTGCCCCGTCGTGCCACTCGTGAAAGCGATCAGGCAGACGTCGTCCACCGCCGTGTCGCAGGCCTCGAAACTGGCCGGCTGACGCGCCATGCGGGCCTCCAGCGAGCCCTCACCCACGTCGTGAAAATAGACCACCTGAGTGAGCACCGCACAGTGATACTCGTGCCCCGGCTGCCGGTTGAATTCCAGCTCCTCCTTCAGGCGCCCGTCGCACAGCGCCGCCGACACCTGCGCCTTGTCGATGATCTGCTTGAGTTCCTTCGCGCGCAGCAGCGGCATCGTCGGCACGCCGACCAGCCCCGCCTTGATCACCGCCAGCCACGCGGCGGCCATGAACAGGTTGTTCGGGCCGCGAAGCAATACGCGATTGCCCGGCACCAGCGCCATGTCGTTGCGCAGCACGTGCGCGATCCGATCGACCATCTCGCGCAGCCCCAGATACGACGTGACCGTGCGCTTGCCGTTTTCCACCGAATAGATCGCGGGCGCGTCGCCGCGTCCCTGCGCGATCGCGCGGTCCAGCAACTCGGCCGCGCAGTTGATGCGCGCCGGATATGCGACATCCGGATTGTCGAGCAGAAACTCGGGCCACTGATCGACGGGCGGCAGATTGTCGCGCGCGAAAGTGTCGAGATGTCCAGATCGTTCCATGTGCTTCTCCTTGCCCCCGGTAATCAAGCATGACGCCGGCGCAGCCGCCCGACGCTTCAAAGTGCTTCCAAGTGTTTCGCAAGACGCCATGCCATCCCTGTCTCCACGGGCTGCACTGCGCACATCACAAGCCATGTCCCACGCATCGAACCCCGCGCCCTCCGGCACGCCGGAGGCCGAAGACGGCGCTCAGCCGTCCTTGAGCAATTCGCGCGCGATGATCAGTTTTTGTACTTCCGTTGCGCCTTCATAAATCCGCAGCGACCGGATCTCGCGGTACAGACGCTCCACGACCGCGCCCGACACCACGCCGGCGCCGCCGAACATCTGCAACGCGCGGTCGATCACCTGCTGCGCCGACTCCGTCGCGAACATCTTCGCCATCGCCGCTTCACGCGTCGTGCGCTGCCCCTGCACGTCGCGTTGCCACGCGGCGCGATAGGTGAGCAACGCGGCCGCATCCACCGACGTCGCCATGTCGCCCAGCGCCGCCTGCGTGATCTGGAAATCCGCCAGCGTCTGACCGAACATCTCGCGCGACCTCGCGCGCGCCAGCCCTTCGTCGAGCGCGCGACGGGCGAAACCCAGCGCCGCGGCCGCCACCGAGGCGCGGAAGATGTCCAGCGTCATCATCGCCACCTTGAAGCCCTGCCCCGCCTCGCCCAGCCGCTGCGACGCCGGCACGCGACAGTTCTCGAACTTCAGGCGCGCCAGCGGGTGCGGCGCGCTCACGTCGATGCGCTCGGCGATCGTGAGCCCCGGCGTGTTCGCGTCGACCACGAATGCGCTGATGCCGCGCGCGCCGGGGGCTTCGCCCGTGCGCGCGAACACGCAATAGAAGTCCGCGATGCCGCCATTCGAAATCCACGTCTTTTCGCCGTTGAGCACGTAGCTGTCGCCGTCCGGCGTGGCCGCGCAGGCCATGGCCGCGACGTCCGAGCCCGCGTTGGGTTCCGACAGCGCGAAGGCCGCGATCGCCTCGCCCGAGGCCACGCGCGGCAGATAACGCTGCTTGAGCGCGTCGGCGCCGGCGAGCGTGATCGCACCGCTGCCCAGTCCCTGCATTGCAAAGGCGAAGTCGGCCAGACCGTCGTGGCGCGCCAGCGTCTCGCGCAGCACGCACAACGCGCGCGAATCCAGCGTCTCGAGCACGCCTCCATGGCTGGCAGGCACGCAGTACTTCAACCAGCCGGCGCGGCCGAGTTGACGCACCAGCGAAACGCACGTCGCGTCCGTGTCCGCATCGTGGTCCACCTTCAGTTCGCGCGAGCACCAGTCGTCGAGCCCGGCCGCCAGACGCCGATGGGCGTCGTCGAAGAACGGCCACGCCAGAAAGTCGGCGTTGCGTGCATGGTGAGGAGTGATATCGCTCATCTTGTCGTCTCGTTGCGGCGTGCGTCAGTCGCCCTTGAACACCGGCTTCTGCTTCGCGACGAACGCATCGTAAGCGCGGCGGAAGTCGTGCGTCTGCATGCAGATGGCCTGCGCTTCGGCCTCGGCCTCGATCGCCTCGTCCACGCCCATGTTCCATTCCTGATGCAGGAGTTTTTTCGTCACGCCGTGTGCGAAGGTCGGGCCGCAAGCGATCTGGTCGGCAAGCGTCTGCGCGGCCGAGAGCACCGCGCCGCTGTCGTGCAGCGCGTTGAAGAAGCCCCACTGCAGGCCTTCGTCGGCCGTCATCACGCGGCCCGTGTAGAGCAGCTCCGAGGCGCGCCCCTGGCCGATCATGCGCGGCAGCAGCGTACACGCGCCCATGTCCGCGCCGGCCAGACCCACGCGCACGAACAGGAATGCCGTCTTCGTCTGCGGCGTGCCGAGACGCAGGTCCGAGGCGAGCGCCACCATCGCGCCGGCGCCGGCGCAAATGCCGTCGATCGCGCTCACGATGGGCTGCGGGCAGGCGCGCATCGCCTTGACCAGATCGCCCGTCATGCGCGTGAAATCGAGCAGTTCCGGCATGCTCATCTTCGTGAGTGGGCCGATGATTTCGTGCACGTCGCCGCCCGAGCAGAAATTGCCGCCCGCGCCGGTGACGACCACCGTCTTGATGTCCGTCGCGTAGACGAGACCGCGAAACAGATCGCGCAGCTCGGCATACGAATCGAACGTCAGCGGGTTCTTCTTGTCCGGGCGATTGAGCGTGATCGTGCCGATGCTCGGACGCCCTTGCGCGTCGTTCGACACCGACCACAGAAAATGCCTGGCTTCATAGTTCGCGAACGGGCGCTTGTGATGCGCCATCGTCAGTTTCACGTCGCTCATTGGCCGATCTCCTTTGACCTTTGACCTTTGACCTTTGTCCTCTATCCTCCGACCTTCGCGGAGCCCGCCGGCTTGGCGCACGCGGCGCCGGCCCGCGTCCTCTGATCCCGTCGGTTGAAACGGCGTCGCGCTGCCATGCCGGCGGCCCAACGTCACGAAAGTTCCGGCGACCATCCGGCCGTGCGCCCCGGGGCGCGCCCCCAGGTCCAGCCGAAATCCAGCCGAAATCCAGCCGGAGTTCAGCCGACGGTCACCTCGCCGCCAGCGACTGCCAGCGACTGCCCCGTCACCGCTGCGGCGCCCGGCTGGCACAGCCACAGCACGGCGTCCGCGACTTCCTGAGGCTGCACCAGGCGGCCTTGGGGATTGCGCTTTGCGAGTTCCGCGCGGGCCTCGTCCTCACTGCGTCCCGTCTTGGCGACGATATTCGCCACGGCGTCGCGCACGATGTCCGTCTCCGTGTAGCCCGGGCACACGGCGTTGACCGTCACCCCCTTCTTCGCCACTTCCAGCGCCAGCGCACGGGTGAGCCCGATCACGCCGTGCTTGGCCGCGCAGTACGCCGTCACATACGGATAGCCGATGAGACCCGCCGTACTGGCAACGTTCACGATACGTCCCCAACCGGCCGCCAGCATGTCCGGCAGCGCGGCGCTGATGCAGTGGAACGTGCCCGTCAGGTTGACGTCGATCATTTGCTGCCACAGCGCGCCGTCCGTCTTGCCGAACGGCGCGCTGACCGCCTGCCCGGCGTTGTTCACCAGCACCTGCACGGGACCGAAACGCTCCGCCGCGCGGGCAAAAGCCGCATTGAGCGCAGGCGCGTGCGCGATGTCGGCGCTCACCCACGCGACCTCTCCGAGCGAGGCGAGCGCCTGCGCGCCGCTCGCCAGCGACTTCTCGCTGCGCCCGAGCAGCGTCACGCGCGCGCCTTGCGCGAGCAGCGCGCGCGCCACGGCCTCGCCGATACCTCGCGCCCCGCCCGTCACCAGCGCATGCACGCCCTTGAGGGTGGCGGGAGCCGCCTCGGCCGGCGTCACCGGAGTTGTCGTCAACGTCATGAACTGTCCTTATTTACCGATCTGTTGCGCGTAGGCTGCAGCACGCTCCAGGTTCGTCTCGTACTGCCGTTTGCCGGCATAGTACTGCCGCGGCCAGGCGAGGTCCTTGTAGCCGATCTTCGCGGCTTCGTGCAACGTCCAGAACGGATCGGCCAGATGCGGGCGCGCCAGGGCGCACAGATCCGCGCGCCCCGAGGCGATGATGCTGTTCACGTGATCGGCCTCGAAGATGGCGCCGACGGCGATCGTGGGGATGCCGGCCTCGTTGCGCACGCGGTCGGCGAACGGCGTCTGGAACATGCGGCCGTAGACCGGCTTTTCCTCTTTGCTCACCTGTCCTGACGAGCAATCGATGAGATCCGCGCCGGCGTCCTTGAAGGCGCGCGCGATCTCGACGGCGTCGTCCGGCGTGATTCCGCCTTCCACCCAGTCGTGCGCCGAGATACGCACCGACATCGGCCTCGCGGCGGGCCACACGTCGCGCACCGCGCGAAACACTTCCAGCGGATAGCGCAGGCGGTTTTCCAGCGAACCGCCGTATTCGTCGCCGCGGCGGTTCGTGAGCGGCGAGATGAAGCTCGAGAGCAGGTAACCGTGCGCGCAGTGCAGCTCGAGCCAGTCGAAGCCGGCCTGGGCCGCGCGGCGGGTCGCCTGCACGAAGTCGTCCTTCACGCGGTCCATGTCGGCGCGGGTCATCTCGCGCGGCGTTTGCGACACCCCCTCGATGTAGGGCAGCGCGGAGGCCGAGATCAGCGGCCAGTTGCCGTCGTCGAGCGGTTGATCGATACCATCCCAGGCCAGACGCGTCGAGCCCTTGCGGCCGGCGTGGCCGAGCTGCATGGCGATCTTCGCGTCGCTGCCGGCGTGGACGAAATCCACGATGCGCTTCCACGCGTCGCGCTGCGTGTCGTTCCACAGGCCCGGGCATCCCGGCGTGATGCGCGCGTCGGGCGACACGCAGGTCATTTCCGCGACGATCATGCCGGCGCCGCCAAGCGCGCGGCTGCCGAGGTGGACGAGGTGGAAATCGCCCGGCACGCCGTCGACGGCCGAATACATCGCCATGGGCGACATCACGATGCGGTTCTTGAGCGTCACTTCGCGCACGCGCAACGGCGTGAACATCGGCGCAACGGCGCGTTGGCCGGCCGCGCGCGATACGCCGGCGCGCGCGGCGAGCCAGTCCTCGTAGCCTTCGACATAGCCGGCGTCGCGCAAGCGCAGGTTCTCGTGCGAGATACGCTGCGAGCGCGTGAGCAGCGAATAGGCGAACTGCTCGGGCGCGAAGCGCGCGTAACGGTCGACCGTTTCGAACCACTCGGTGGAATTGCGCGCGGCGTTCTGGATCTTGAGCACCTCGACGCTGCGCACGGCTTCGTAGTCGTCGAGCACGCGCGGCAAGGCGTCCACGCCCGCGGCGCCGAGGCCGTCGGCGAGCGCAATGGCGTCTTCGAGCGCGAGCTTGGTGCCCGAGCCGATCGAGAAGTGGGCGGTGTGCGCGGCGTCGCCCATGAGGACGATGGGCACGCGTTTGCCGTCGACATCGCACCAGTGCACCCAGCGCTCGCAAATCACGCGCGGGAAGCGGATCCAGATCGCCGAGCCGCGCAAGTGCTTGGCGTTGCTCATCAGCGCGTGTCCACCAAGGTATTTGGCGAAGAGGTTTTCGCAGAACCTCACGCCCTCTTCCTGGCTCATCTGGTCGATGCCGTGGGCCTTCCAGACTTGCTCGGGCGTCTCGACGATGAAGGTGGAGGTGTCGGCGTCGAACTGGTAGGCGTGAGCCTGGAACCAGCCGTGTTCGGTTTTCTCGAAGGCGAACGTGAAGGCGTCGAAGCGCTGATGCGTGCCGAGCCACACGAAGCGGTTGCGGCGCGTATCGATGTCCGGGCGGAAAGTGTCGGCGTAGCGGGTGCGGATTCGGCTGTTCAGGCCGTCCGAGGCAATGACCAGGTCAGCGTCGTAACGACGCGCGATGTCCTGATCGTCGGTCACTTCCGTCTCGAAAACGAGTTCGACGCCCAACGCTTCACAGCGGGCCTGCAGGATGTTGAGCAGCTTCTTGCGGCCGATGCCGATGAAGCCGTGGCCGCCGGAGGTGATGGTGCGGCCCTGGAAATGGATGTCGATGTCGTCCCAGTGGTTGAAGGCGGCGTTGATCTGCGCGGCGCTCTGCGGATCGGCTTGCTGCAGGTTGTCCATCGTGGCGTCGGAGAACACGACGCCCCAGCCGAACGTGTCGTAAGGCCGGTTGCGCTCGACGACCACCACGCGGTGCGACGGTTGGCGCAGCTTCATCAACAGGCCGAAATACAGGCCCGCGGGACCGCCACCGATACAGACGATATTCATCTCCAGCCTCCGGAAGTACAGATCGCGTCGCGTACCGACTTCTCGACCTTTGTTAAATCGTAAATAGTTTATGCCTAAAATACTAGCGAAAAAAATATGCCGCAACAAGGTCGGTTCCGACCCGCGCGGCAAGGATGGGGAAAATACTTAGGGAAATCGCGTCGTGCTACTTGGCGCCCATTCGGAACCGTGCGATCAGCAGCGTCGCCAGGCTGATGACGGCGCCCGCCATCAGATACAGCCCCGGCGCCAGTTTGTTGCCCGTCGCCGCGATCAGCCACGCCACGGCCAGCGGCGTGAAGCCCCCGAAAATCGTCGTGCCGAGGTTGTAGCCGACCGCCATGCCGGTCGCCCGTGTTCGCGTCGGAAACAGTGAGGACATCAATGCCGGAATCGGCGCGAAGTACACCGCCTTCAACGTACCGACCCAGAGCATCACCACCATCATCGTCGCCAGCGATGCGTGTGCATTCATGAACGCGAACGCCGGATACACCGTGCACAGGAACAGCACCCCGGCCGCCACCATGATGCGGATGCGGCCGACCTTGTCGGACCAATGCCCCACGAACGGCGTGAGCGTCATGATCACGAAGCCCGTCACGAGCGTCGCAATAAAGCCCTGCGACGGCGGCAGACCCAATTGCTTGGTCGCGTAGGTCGGCATGTACAGAATCATGTAGTTGGCCGTCGTCGTCAGAATCAGCGCGCCGATGGACACCAGCAGCCGCGACTTCTGCGCGCTCAGCACCTCCCACACCGGCGACCTGCCCTCGCCCGTCGGCGCCGGGCCGGCCCGCCGGCTGCGCGCGACATCCTGCTCGAATGCCGGCGTCTCGTCCATGTACCGACGGATGTACAGACCGATCGGCCCGACCAGCATCCCGAACAGGAACGGAATGCGCCACCCCCACGACTCGAGTTGCGCCTGGGTGAGCGCACCGGTCAGCACCGCGCCGAACGCCGAGGCCAGCAGCGTACTCGCGCCCTGGCTCGCGAATTGCCAACTGGACATGAAGCCCGGGCGGTTCGGCACGTGCTCGACCAGAAACGCGGTGGAGCTGCCGAACTCGCCACCCGCCGAGAAGCCCTGCATCAGCCGCGACACGAAGATGCCGATCGGCGCCCACACGCCAATCGCCGCATACGTCGGCATGAACGCGATGAGCCCCGTGCCCAGCGTCATCATGGCGATGGAGAGCATGAGCGAGGCCCGGCGGCCGTGCCGGTCGGCATACGCCCCCAGCACGAAAGCCCCCAGCGGACGCGCCAGATACGACAGCGCGAACGTGCCCAGGGCCATGAGCAACGATACCGTCTCGTCGTGCGCGGGAAAGAACAGCTTCGAGATCGTCACCGCAAAATAGCCGTAGACGATCAGGTCGTACCACTCGAGCGCATTGCCGATGGACGTCGCGACGATCAGCTTGTAGACGGGCACGTCGCTGCGCGCGCCCTCCTTGCCCGGCGCGGACGCCTCGCCCGCACGATCCGCCCCGGCGGCGGCTGCAGAACCGTTCATTGCGGTTTCCCCCCTTTGAGCGCCACCTCGCCCAGATCCCAGAACAGACCGGCCATGATCTGCAACGCCTCGCGCGCCACCGAGCCCAGCAGATGCTCGTCGGGTGCGTGCTGCGAGCACGCCGGATACGAATGCGGCACCCACAGCGTGGGCAGCCCGAGCACGTCGGCGAACACGTCGTTGGGCAGCGTGCCGCCCAGGTTCGGCAGCAGCACGGGCGCCTTGCCGGTCGTCTCGCGCATCGACGCGAGCGCCCAGAGCACCCAGGGGTCTTCCGGATCGAGCCGCGTAGCCATCACGCCGCGCTCGACCTCCACGTCGATCATCGAAAAGCCATGCGCGTCGAGATGCGCGCGCACGATCTCGCCCAGCCGCTCCCAATCCGTGCCGACCACGAAGCGAATCTGCATGTGCGCATAGGCATACGGCGGAATCGCGTTCACCGGCTTCTCGGGATTGCCCGTCTTGAACGCCAGCACCTCGATGTTGTTCCACCCGATCACGCGCTCGGTCGGCGTGAGTCCCGGCTCGCCGTAGTCCGCGTCCACTTCGGGGTCGTTCGGGCCGCCGCCCACTTCGAGCCCCGCGAGCGCACGACGCACCGACGCCGGCAGCTCAGGCGGACGCAGACCCTCCACGAGGATCTTGCCGTTGCCGTCGACCATCGAGGCAATCGCGTTCGCGAGCACGATGCCGGGGTTGCGCAACAGCCCGCCCCAGTTGCCGGAGTGATGTCCGCCTTCGCGCAGATTCAGGCTCAGCTTGAAATTGACGAGGCCGCGCGAGCCGAGAAACACCGTCGGACGAGACGCCGCCAGACGCGGACCATCGGAGGCGATGAGCACGTCGGCGCGCAGTTCATCGCGCAATTGCTCACAGATCGCATGCAGGCCGGGCGAGCCCATTTCCTCGCCCATCTCGACGATCATCTTGACGTTGTAGCCGAGCCTGCCGCCGCGCGCCGCCAGCACCTGGGCGAGCGCCGCGAGGTTGATCGTGTGCTGGCCCTTGTTGTCGGCGGTGCCGCGTCCGTACCAGCGGTCGCCCTCCACCACGATCTCCCATGGCCTGAGCCCGTCGCGCCATTGCGCGTCGTAGCCGCGCACCACGTCGCCGTGGCCGTAGGTGAGCACCGTCGGCAGGTCGTCGCCCTCGTGGCGGTGCGCGATGAGAAACGGTCCGCCGCCCGGCACCGGATTGGGCACGACCCGCGACGTGAAACCCAGCGCCGCGAGAGACGGCGCCATTTCGTCGGCGAGATAGGCGTGGAGCGTGTCGCCGCTGTCCGCTTCCTGACTCTCGGTCCTGTAGGCAACGCGACGGTTGAGGGTTTCGAGGAAGGCGCCCGAATCGTACTGGGCGGCGGCTTGGGAAATCGCTGTGCTGCGGGTCACTGCTTGTCTCCAGATGGCTTGTGAGGGCACGGTTGCCGTTCTCGTTCGTTGCTGCGACGCGTGCCGGCGGCACGCTGCGGCACAACCGTCCAGGCCATTCTAGGAGTGGGTATTTTTGACAACAATGATAATATTTCGAAGGTTTCCTTGCCGTTTCGGCAAAGGTCAGACACCGTCGGCAAGACCGCTTTCGGGCGGGTCACCGGCCGTTGTCCACCTCGGACAATCCCCGCGGAGCGAATTCGCAATGCCGCGCATCTTCCCCTCGCCGTTCATTCGTCGCCGAGCCCGCCATGCAAACTCACGCCCTGCGCTATTTTCTCGAAGTCGCCCGCACCGGATCGCTGAGCCGTGCGTCAGAGCGGTTGCACGTCGCCGTGTCCGCGTTGAGCCGTCAGATTGCGAAGCTGGAAGAGGATCTGGGTACGCCGTTATTCGAGCGGCGCCCGCGCGGCATGGTATTGAGCGAAGCCGGCGAGTTGCTCGCCGACCACGCGCGGCGCGTGCTGCTCGACGCCGAGCGTGTCACGTCGGAAATTCGCGGCCTCACCGAAGTCGGACGCGCCACGATTCGCGTGGCCAGCGCCGAAGGCGTGGCGCGCGACTTCCTGCCGCAGGTGTTTGCCCGCTTTCGCGAGGCCTACCCCGGCGCGCACTTCCTGCTCGATGTCGTGTCGCCGTTCGACGCGACCCTGCGCGTGCGCGACGGCGAAGCCGACATCGCCGTGTGCTTTAGCGTGGCGCCGGAAAAAGGCGTTCAGGTGGTGCATACGCAGCCGGCGCCGATCTATGCGTTGATGGCCCGAAGCCATCCGCTGGCAAAACGCCGCGACGTTGCCCTCGCGGACCTGCTCCCTTACCCGCTGGCGCTCTCGAATGCCGGCGTCACCATCCGGCAGATGTTCGACCTGTGCTGCACGCTGGAAGGTTTGCTTTTCGAGCCGGTGTTCATCAGCAACTATCACGCGGCGCTGCACAGCTTCGTGCGCTCGGGGCATGCCGTCACGCTCACGGGCCTGCTCACGGTGCGCAGCCGCCTCGCGCCCGAGGGCCTTGTCGCCATCCCGATCCGCAACCCGGCGCTGCATCAGCGCTCGCTGCAGGTGCAGACGATGGCCGGACGCACGTTGCCGGCGCCGGTCGAGGCCTTTCTCGGCCTGCTCATCGATGCGATCCGCGCACCGGAAATCCTGGACAAGCCGTTCGGCTGAGCACGTCGTGGGGCATGGGTCGCTTCAATTCGCAGGCCGCACCGGGCCGCACCGCGCCGCACTGGCCACGCTAGGCCTCGGGCGTCGGCGGGGCGGCCGAGGCGGCCTGCGAGTGTGCATCGCCGCCGTCGTTGGCCATCTGCTCGCGGTCGGTCAACTGACCGAAGATCCACGCCGAACAGCTCGTGACGAGGCCCACGCACGCGAAGGTCGCCCGGAACGCCGGCAGCGCGCCCACGCCGGCACTCTCGCCGAAAGCCCCGGTGAAGGTCACCAGCAGTGCGCCGCCCACGGTCAGGCCGAAACTCATCGCGAGCATCTGCACGAGCGAGAAAAGGCTGTTGCCGCCGCTCGCGTCGTCGGGGTTCAGGTCCTTGAGCGTGAGCGTGTTCATCGCCGTGAACTGGATCGAGTTGATACCGCCCAGAATACCCAGTTGCACGATCAGCAGCGGCACCGGATAGCTTGGCGTGACGAGCGCCAAGCTCGCGATCACGCACCCCGCGAGAATCGTGTTCCACACGAGTACCGGCCGGTAGCCGTAACGGATGACGAGGCGCGTCGCCACGCGCTTGGCGAAAATCCCCGCGAGGGTGATCGGCAACATCAGCAGGCCGGCCTCGAATGCGGTGTAACCCAGACTCACCTGCAGCAGCAGCGGTACGAGATACGGCACGGCCGCAATGCCGATGCGCGCGAACAGATTGCCGAGCAGCCCGACACTGAAGGTGTGCACGCGAAACATCGCCAGCGAGAAGAGCGGCTGCGGCGTGCGATTCGCGTAAAGACCATACGCGACGAAACCCGCGAAGCCCACCACGAGCAGCACCAGCATGAGCGCATGTGCGCCCGCCATGTCGGCGTGGCGGTCCAGCGCCAGCGACGTCGCGACCATCCCCACGCTCAGCAGCAGATACCCCTTGATGTCGAACGAGGTCTGGTGCGGCGCGCGCGCATTGATCAGGAAGAAGTGCGCGGCCACGCAGCCCAGCAGACCCACCGGCACGTTGATGAGGAACACCCAGTGCCACGAGGCGACTTTCACGAGCCAGCCGCCCAGCGTCGGGCCGATCAGCGGTCCGATCATGCCGGGCACCGCGACGAACGCCAGGGCCTGCAGGTACTGCTCGCGAGGGAAGGCGCGCAGGACCGCGAGCCGTCCGACCGGCAGCAGCATCGCGCCGCCGAAGCCCTGCACCACGCGCCAGACGACCAGCGCGTCGAGCGTGCTGGAATACGCGCACATGGCCGAGCCGACGGAGAAGATCGTGAGCGCGCTGGAGAACACCACGCGCGTGCCGAGGCGGTCGGCGAGCCAGCCCGAGAGCGGGATCGTGACAGCCATTGTCAGCGCATAGGCAATGACGACGGCCTGCATGTGCAGCGGCGACTGCCCGAGGTCGCGCGCCATCGCCGGCAGCGCCGTGTTGACGATCGTGGAGTCCAGCGTCTGCATGAAGAAGCCGACGGAGACCACGAACAGCATCGCTTTCTGTCGCCATGCGACGGGATCGGGTGAAGTCATGTGTCGACGAATGATGGACGGTGTGCATACGAGCGCCCGCGAAAGGCGGGCATTGTCCGAATCATACCGGCCATTCAGGGGCGTGCCTCGCATTCAGGGGCGCGCCTCGGCTCATGCCTCGTTCATGCCTCGTTCATGCCTCGTTCATGCCTCGCTCATACCTCGTTAGTGCATCGTTCTTGCCGCGCTCGGCACCGGGGCAGGCCCGCCGTCCGTCAGCTCCCCTTCACCGCTTCGCGCACCTGATCGAGCGCGGACGGGTCTTCGATGGTGATCAGGTCGCCCGTCTCGCGGCCCTCGCAGATCGCCTGAATGGCGCGGCGCAGCAGCTTGCCCGAGCGTGTCTTGGGCAGCATCGTCACGAAAAACACGCGCGACGGGCGCGCCACCGCGCCAAGTTGCCTGTCGACCGTCTTCATCACGTCGCCCTCCAGCGCGAAGCGGGCCTCGGGCGTGGCCGCCAGCTCCGGCTGGCGCAGCACGGCAAACGCAATGGCGACCTGTCCCTTGAGCGCATCCTGGGCGCCGACCACCGCGACTTCTGCCACCGCCGGGTGGCTCGCGATACTCTCCTCGATCTCGCGCGAGCCGAGCCGGTGACCGGCCACGTTGATGACGTCGTCGGTGCGGCCGAGAATGAAGTAATACCCGTCCTCGTCGCGCACGCCCCAATCGAAGCTCGAATAGAGCATGCGTCCCGGCACGGTCTGCCAGTAGGTCTTGACGAAGCGCTCGTCGTCGCCCCACACCGTGCTCATGCAACCCGGCGGCAGCGGCCCCTCGATGGCCAGCACGCCCTTCTCGTTGGGCCCGCAGTCCCGGCCTGTCGCTTCGTCGACGAGTTTCACGTCGTAGCCGTACACCGCCTTGCCGGGCGAACCGAGCTTGCTCTCGAGCACCTCCACGCCGCGCGCCATGCCCAGAATCGGCCAGCCCGTCTCCGTCTGCCAGTAATTGTCCACGACCGGCTTGCCCACGCCGTCGGTAAGCCAGCGCGCCGTGGGCTCGTCGAGCGGCTCGCCGGCAAGAAAGATCAAACGCAGCGACGAGAGGTCGTATTGCGTCAGATACGCCGGATCCTGTTTCTTGAGCACGCGAATGGCCGTCGGCGCGGTAAAGAGCTGCGTCACCCCGTACTTCTCGACAATGCGCCACCAGATGCCACCGTCCGGACGGATAGGCGTGCCTTCGTACATCACGGTGGCAATGCCGGCGAGCAGCGGTGCATAGACGATATAGCTGTGCCCGACCACCCAGCCGATGTCCGACGCGCAGAACATCGTGTCGCCCGGCTTGGCGCAGAAGATGTGCTGCATGGAGGCTGCCAGCGCCACCGCATAGCCGCCCGTATCGCGCTGCACGCCCTTGGGCTTGCCCGTCGTGCCCGACGTGTAAAGCACATAGGAAGGCTCGCTCGATTCGAGCCATTCGCAGGAGATGAAGGCGTCGAGATGCTGTTCGCGCAACGGCGCGTAGTCGACGTCGCGCCCCGGCACACGCGGCATGGGTGCCAGACCACGATCGATCAGCAGCACGCTGGACGGCTTGTGCTGCGCGAGTTCGATGCCCTCGTCGAGCAACGGCTTGTAAGGGACCACCTTGCCATTGCGCGAGCCGGCGTCGGCCGACACGATGACCCTGGGTTTCGCATCGTCGATGCGCGCGGCCAGATTGACGGACGCAAAGCCGCCGAAGACCACCGAATGGATTGCCCCCAGACGCGCGCATGCGAGCATCGCGAAGAGCGCTTCGGGCACCATCGGCATGTAGATGAGCACTCGCTCGCCGCGCACGACGCCCAACGATTGCAGCGAGGCGGCCATGCGATTGACCTCGGCAGACAGTTCCTCGTAGGTGTAGACGCGCTCCTGCTCCGTCTCCGTCGACACCCAGACCAGCGCGTTGTGCGTGCCGCGCGACGGCAGATGACGATCCACCGCGTTGTGGCACAGGTTGGTGCGCCCGCCCACGAACCAACGTGCAAACGGCGGCTTGTCGTAGTCCAGCACGCGCGCAAACGGCGTCTCCCAATCAATGAGCCGTGCCTGCTCCTCCCAGAACGCCTCGCGCGAGTCGGGTGCGATCGAACGGGCGTGAAACGACGCATACGAAGTCATGTTGTCTCCTTGCTTTTATTGATGGGCTCGCGTGCCCTCGCGCGACAGCCGGGCTGGCAAGTCGCGCGATGGACGCACGCGGCGCCGGTTCGGGCCGGCGGGCTCGAGCAGCGGTGACGGCAGCAACGAGGGCCGCGGGCGGCAGCAAACGGCGGCAGGGTTCGCGCGCGCGTCTCGACCGACAAAGCGCTTCGGTGCTGAAAAATCGTCGGACACCGCGATCGGGTCTCGCGTTCAGTGTGCGCGTTGACGCTTACGGAAGGCTTACCGGCGAGCGGCTCTGCGGCCTCGCCGACGCTAGGGATTACGAGCAGGCAGCGTGGTATGGGGACACCGCGTAGCGATGCGGTGGGGGTGCGGGCGCTGCCCCCGCCTGTATCCGGCTTGGCGACGCCAAAGCAAAACGCCCGGAGGAAATCCTCACGGGCGTGTGCGTTGTCAGAGGGAAGGTCCGGCCTAGCGTTGCGCCGTCTTGGTCACCTTGGCGGGCGCCTTGGCCGCAGGCCTGGCTGCCGTCTTGGCCACCGACTTGGCCGGCGCCTTGCTGGCCGACCTGGCCGGCGCCGACTTCGTGTCGGCCGCAGCCGTCTTCGCCGTCTTCGCCGTCTTCGCCGCCTTGGCCGGGACTGCGGCAGGACGACGCTCCACCACGCGAATCATCTTGCCGTTCTTGCCACGGATCAGACGCGTGCGCGGTGCGTCGTCATCGTCCTTCGTCGCGGCGGCCGGGGCTGCCGATGCCGCCGCCACGCGCGAGGCGTCCTTGACCGGCACGTGCAGCACGAGCAGTTGGCCCGACGTCAGCGTATCGCGGCGCAGACGGTTCCAGCTCTTGATCTGCGCCACCGTCACGCCACTGCGCGCCGCAACGCTCGCGAGCGTGTCGCGCTTGCGCGCACGCACCATCACCTTGCGCGTGTCGGGCAGGTCCGGTTCCAGCGCGAGCACCGCGTTGCTCGCCACGGACGCGCTGATGTCCTGATCGATGTCGTCCGAGCGCGGCACCAGCAGCGTGGAGCCGGCCTTCAGACGCATGCGCGGCGCAATGTTGTTGACCGAGCGGATCACGGCAGCGTCTACGCCCAGCTTGCGGGCGATGTCTTCGGGCCGCTCGCGCGAGTTCGAGGTGTATGTCGTCCAGCTCGAGAGCGGCTTGTCATAGCTCTTGAGACGGCGCTGGAACACTTCCGCGCTGTCAAACGGCAACAGGATCTGCGGCTGTGCGGCGCCCAGGATCACGGGCTTGCGGAACGACGGGTTGAGCGCGCGGAATTCATCGAGCGGCAGGTCCGCCAGCTTGGCCGCGAGCGCCACGTCGATGTCACGCTTGGTCGTCACGCTCACAAAGTACGGGTGGTTCGGAATCTCCGGCAGCTTCACGCTATAGAGGTCCGGGTGCGCGATGATGTTCTTGATCGCCTGCAGCTTCGGCACGTAGTAACGCGTCTCGGTCGGCATGCGCAGGCTCAGGTAGTCGGTCGGCAGGCCCTGCGCCTGGTTGCGGTCGATGGCGCGCTGCACGTTGCCCTCGCCCCAGTTGTACGCGGCCAGCGCCAGATGCCAGTCGCCGAACATCGCATAGAGCTTCGAGAGATAGTCGAGCGCAGCGGTGGTCGAGGCGAGCACGTCGCGGCGCTCGTCCTGGAACATGTTCTGCTTGAGGTTGTACGTCTTGCCCGTGCTCGGAATGAACTGCCACATGCCGGCGGCCTTGGCCGTCGACAGCGCCTGCGGGTTGTACGCGCTCTCCACGAACGGCAGCAGCGCGAGTTCCGTCGGCATATGACGGCGCTCGAGTTCTTCGACGATATGGAACAGATACTTCTCGGAGCGCTGAATCATGCGCTCGACGTAGTCGGGACGCTGCGCATACCACTGCGTGCGGTCCTGTGCGAGATCGGTGTCGAGGTCGGGGATCGAGAATCCGTGACGGATGCGGGACCAGAGATCGGCGTCGTCGCTGCCGTAGGCCAGATCGTTGATCGAGTCGTTATCCAGATCGATCGGCTGATCGCTGGAGATCCGCTGCTTGCCTTTGGCGTTCGATGCGAGAGGCGACTTGCTCTGCGCATCCGGCGTGGAATTCGATGCACCTGTGGTCGGCGCTGTACTGGCACAAGCCGCCAGGAGCAGCGTCAGGAACAAGCTAACGATAAGTCGCATTGATCGGGCTCGAATTGGGTGACATCTTCATTAAATTGGCAAGGATGGTAAGGAAACCCTTCGGATGCGTCAACCTTTCTGCCTAATTTTTTTGCAAAAATAGGTCGAAAAACGCCCAAAAATAAGGGTAATTCCCAAGCACGAATTCCTGAGATGTGGTCGGCGAGACACACCTTCGCTCCGCATTTTGCGCACTCGCCATGCATGCATACCGCACCAAAACACCACCCGAGGGGCAGCGCGTCAAGGTTGAGCAGGCGTGTGCGTCGATGTCAACGCTCGCTTTGTGACAGACATCATCGCGCGCCATGCAGTTGACAGCATGGCGGGCCCGCGACTAGCGGAAGGTGTCTTTCCACGCGCGCACGGCGGCGAAAACCGCTTCGCGCGTCAGTGCGCTGCGTCCGGCGTGGCGCTCGGCCGCGGCAATGACGGCAGGCGCATCACTGCGAAGGAAGGGATTGGTCGCGCGCTCCTGGGCGAGCGTGGTGGGCAGCGTGGGGCGGCCGGCCGCGCGAAGCGCGCTCGCCTCGCGGTGCCATGCGGCCAGCGCGGCATTCTCCGGATCGACCGCCAGCGCGAAGCGGATGTTCGAGAGCGTGTATTCGTGCGCGCAATGCACGAGCGTGGCCGGCGGCAGCGCGGCGAGCGCATCGAGCGACGCGAGCATCTGCGCCGGCGTGCCTTCGAACAGACGTCCGCAGCCGCACGAGAACAACGTATCGCCGCAGAAAAGGCGCCCGGAGCCCGCGGCGCCCGCGCCGAGAAAGTAAGCGATGTGGCCGGACGTGTGGCCGGGCACGTCGATCACCTCGAGCGCCATGGCGGGCGCCGCAATGTGCACCGTCTCGCCGCCGCGATGCGGATGATCGACGCTCACGATCGCTTCATGCGCGGGGCCGTGCACCGGCACGTCGAAACGCTCGCGCAGCGCCTCGATGCCGCCGACGTGGTCGGCATGCTTGTGCGTGACGAGAATGGCGCGCAGCGTGAGGCCGTGCGCATCGAGATAGGCGAGCACCGGCGCGGCGTCGCCCGGGTCGACGACGGCAGCGTCTTTGCCGTCGTGGACGACCCAGAGATAATTGTCCTGGAACGCGGGGACGGGGAAGACGGTCAGTGTTCCGGCCGACTGCTCACTTGCCGCATCTGCGTGCGCATCCATATATACTCGCCACCATGTCAGAACGTCCGATTATAGACTGGCCCGTCTGGCTCGTCTCACCGCCAGGCCGCTACGCGCTCGCATGGGAACAGGCCCTCTTCGATCAATGGGTCGGGGACCTGTTCGGCTATCACGCGCTGCAACTCGGCCGTCCCGAGCTCGATACGCTGCGCGAGAACCGCATGCCCTACCGCGGCCTCGTCCTTACCGCGCCGCGCGGCCCCGAAGCGCCGCCGCTCATGACCAAGGCCGCCAGCGACACCACCGGCATCACGCCGGCGAATGCGGCCGGCCCGATCGACATGGTGCCGCGCGACATCCTGGTGAGCCGCTACGACGAATTGCCGATCGCCACGGCGAGCACCGACCTCGTGGTGCTGCCGCACGTGCTCGAATTCGCGGAAAACCCGCACGACATCCTGCGCGAGGTCGAGCGCATTCTGGTGCCCGAAGGTCAGGTCATCATCACGGGCTTCAACAACCTGAGCCTGTGGGGCGCGCGCGAGGAACTGGGCAAGCTCGCCGGCGCGCCGTTCCTGCCCCCGGGGGCCGACCTCATCGCGTTCACGCGCCTCAAGGACTGGCTCAAGCTGCTGTCGTTCGACATCGACCGCGGGCGTTTCGGTTGCTACCGTCCGCCGCTGCGGGGCGAGCACTGGCTGCAGCGCTTCGAATTCATGGAACCGGCGGGCGACCGTTGGTGGCCGATCTTCGGCGCGCTTTACGCGGTGCGCGCCGTCAAGCGCGTGCGCGGCATGCGCTTGGTCGGCAAGGTCCGCAAGCGTATACTCGGCCTCCAGCCGGCTGCGGCGCCGGTGGCGACACCGAACACCACGCATTGTCAGATGGCGGACGCCACGGACGGACCCGAAAGATTGTTTGAGAGATGACCTTGCCGCAAGTCAATATCTATACCGACGGCGCCTGCAAAGGCAATCCCGGCCCCGGCGGCTGGGGCGCCCTGCTCGTTGCAGGCAAGCACCGCAAGGAAATGTTCGGCGGCGAAGCCAACACGACCAACAACCGCATGGAGCTGCTCGCGGTGATCCGCGCGCTCGAAGCACTGAACAAGCCCTGCCACGTGGTGCTGCACACCGACTCGCAGTACGTGCAAAAGGGCATCAGCGAATGGATTCACGGCTGGAAGGCGCGTGGCTGGAAGACAGCCGCGAAAGAACCGGTCAAGAACGCCGATCTCTGGCAGATGCTCGACGCCGCGACGCAAAGACACGAGATCGAATGGCGTTGGGTGAAAGGCCACGCCGGACACGATGGCAACGAGGCGGCCGATCGGCTGGCCAATCGCGGCGTCGAGAGCCTGCGCGGCGGCTGAGCCCGCGACACAGGACGTTGACGACGCTTCCGAACGAAAGCACACGAGTACCCAGCACACACCATGCGACAACTGATCCTCGATACCGAAACCACCGGCCTGAATGCGAAGACGGGCGACCGTCTGCTGGAAATCGGTTGCGTGGAACTGGTCAATCGCCGTCTCACTGGCAACAACCTGCACTTCTACATCAACCCCGAGCGCGACAGCGATCCGGGCGCACTGGCGGTGCACGGGCTGACGACCGAATTCCTGTCCGACAAGCCGAAGTTCGCGGAGATCGCCGAAGAACTGCGCGAGTACTGCCGCGGTGCGGAGATCATCATTCACAATGCGGCGTTCGACCTGGGCTTTCTGGACATGGAGTTCGCTCGCCTGGGCTGGCCGCCGTTCATGGAACACTGTGCCGGCCTCATCGACACGCTCGTGCGCGCCCGTGAAATGTTCCCCGGCAAGCGCAATTCGCTCGATGCGCTGTGCGACCGTCTCGGCGTGAACAATTCGCACCGCACCCTGCACGGCGCATTGCTCGATGCGGAACTGCTGGCCGATGTGTATCTCGCCATGACGCGCGGCCAGGAGAGTCTCGTCATCGACGCGAACGACGCGGACGACGGCGCGGCCGGCGGTCACCGCGAGAGGATTTCCCTGCGCCAGTTCGATCTGCCGGTGATCGTGGCCGCGGCCGACGAAGTCGCACAGCACGACGACGTGCTCAACGGCATCGACAAGGGCATGAAGGGCACATGCGTATGGCGCCTCGAACCGGCGCCGGCGCAAGCGCAGCCCGAAGCGGCGCCTGCCGCGTGAGTTTCGACGAAGGCGAAGCGAAACCGTCTCGCGAAAAAATCGCGTGGAACCCTTCCCAAACGAACGAAACGCCCCTATAATCGCTGTCTTTGCTGCTTGCGAGTCATCGCGAGAAACGGCGTGAAGTGATCGAGAGATATCGTCACGGCGGCAGCAAAAAAGAATGAAAGAAAGGTTGCAGACTTCTGCGAAAACAGTTAAAGTTCTGCTCCTGATTGCGAAACAAAAACTTCAGCAATCAACGCTAAATCATTGATTTATTTAATGATTTGGGTGGTTAGCTCAGCGGTAGAGCACTGCCTTCACACGGCAGGGGTCACAGGTTCAATCCCTGTACCACCCACCAGATTCGAAGGGCCGACCATGCGTCGGCCCTTTTGTTTTCCGGCGTCGGCATCCCGACTCGACCCCCTCCCTTCATCCTTCATCCCTTCACATCTCTCACGGCCCGCTTGTCGCCTCCCGAGCCACGCGAGTCGATTCTTCCGTCCATTTCCCTCCCTCTGGCGCCCTGCCCCATGCGTACCTATGCGCATGCGCATACGCAGGCGGAACGGCCACGGTTGCCGCCGACATCAATATTTTTCATTGAAAATAAGAATTGATAGTCGAAAAAGCATACCGGAACTCCGGCGGACACCCGCGCCGGGCTTGGGTCTGCGCGAGATTTGCGGGGTTTCGAACGAAGTTATGGGGCCTACAGTGCCAGTCTTATATAAGACTAAAGCGTTCACATTACGAAAAGGCATTTCAGTTTTGTCACCCACCCGTGTCACAATCATGGAAATTTGTCATGGCTAGCGGACTGTCACCCAGTCGGCGGCGTTCCCCCACCTTTTCCTGATTCTTGAATCCGAGACCAGCGATGAGTACGCAGCAACCCAGCATCATCTACACCCTGACCGACGAAGCACCGCTTCTGGCCACCGGCTCCTTTCTCCCGATCATCCGCACCTTCACCGCCCCCGCCGGCGTGAAGGTCGAGACCAGCGACATCTCGGTGGCCGGCCGTATCCTCGGCGAATTCCCCGAGTTCCTGACCGAAGAGCAGCGCGTGCCGGACAACCTCGCCGAGCTGGGCCGTCTCACGCAACTGCCGGACACGAACATCATCAAGCTGCCGAACATCAGCGCGTCGGTGTTCCAGCTCCAGAGCGCCATCAAGGAACTGCAGTCGAAGGGCTACAAGGTCCCCGACTATCCGGAAGATCCGAAGACCGACGAAGAAAAGGCCATCCAGAAACGCTACTCGAAGTGCCTGGGCTCGGCCGTGAACCCGGTGCTGCGTGAAGGCAACTCGGATCGCCGCGCACCGCTGGCCGTCAAGAACTACGCCAAGAAGCACCCGCACAGCATGGGCGAATGGAGCATGGCGTCTCGCACGCACGTCGCGCACATGAAGCATGGCGACTTCTACCACGGCGAAAAGTCGATGACGCTCGACCGCGCCCGCGACGTCAAGATGGAACTCGTCACCAAGAGCGGCAAGACGATCGTGCTCAAGCCGAAGGTCTCGCTGCTCGAGGGCGAGATCATCGACAGCATGTTCATGAGCAAGAAGGCGCTGTGCGCGTTCTACGAAGAGCAGATGGAAGACGCGCGCAAGACCGGCGTGATGTTCTCCCTGCACGTGAAGGCCACCATGATGAAGGTCTCGCACCCGATCGTGTTCGGCCACGCCGTGAAGATCTTCTACAAGGAAGCCTTCGAGAAGCACGGCAAGCTGTTCGACGAACTGGGCGTAAACGTCAACAACGGTCTGGTGAACCTCTACGAGAAGATCGAGGCGCTGCCGAGCTCGAAGCGCGAAGAGATCATTCGCGACCTGCACGCCTGCCACGAGCACCGTCCGGAACTGGCGATGGTCGACTCGGCCAAGGGCATCTCGAACCTGCACGCACCGAACGACGTGATCGTCGACGCGTCGATGCCGGCGATGATCCGCCTGGGCGGCAAGATGTGGGGCGCCGACGGCCGTCCGAAGGACACGAAGGCGGTGATCCCGGAGAGCACGTTCGCTCGCATTTATCAGGAAATCATCAACTTCTGCAAGACGAACGGCGCGTTCGATCCGACCACGATGGGGACGGTGCCGAACGTCGGCCTGATGGCCCAGAAGGCCGAAGAGTACGGCTCGCACGACAAGACGTTCGAAATCCCCGAAGACGGCGTGGCGAACATCGTCGACATCGACACGGGCGAAGTGCTGCTCTCGCAGAACGTCGAGGCCGGCGACATCTGGCGCATGTGCCAGGTCAAGGACGCCCCGATCCGCGACTGGGTGAAGCTCGCGGTGAACCGCGTGCGCAACTCGGGCATGCCGGCGGTGTTCTGGCTCGACCCGTATCGTCCGCACGAGGCCGAGCTGATCAAGAAGGTCGAGAAGTACCTCAAGGATCACGACACCACCGGCCTCGACATCCAGATCATGTCGCAAGTGCGCGCCATGCGTTACACGCTCGAGCGTGTGATCCGCGGCCTGGACACCATCTCGGTGACCGGCAACATTCTGCGCGACTACCTCACCGACCTGTTCCCGATCATGGAACTGGGCACCAGCGCCAAGATGCTCTCGATCGTGCCGCTGATGGCCGGCGGCGGCATGTACGAAACGGGCGCCGGCGGCTCGGCGCCGAAGCACGTCAAGCAACTCGTCGAAGAGAACCACCTGCGCTGGGACTCGCTCGGCGAATTCCTGGCACTGGCCGTGTCGCTCGAAGACCTGGGCATCAAGACCGGCAACGCTCGCGCCAAGATCCTCGCCAAGACGCTCGACGCCGCCACGGGCAAGCTGCTCGACAACAACAAGAACCCGTCGCCGAAGACCGGCGAGCTGGACAACCGCGGCAGCCAGTTCTACCTGGCAATGTACTGGGCGCAGGAACTGGCCGCGCAGCAGGACGACGCCGATCTGGCGAAGGTCTTCGCGCCGCTGGCCAAGCAACTGACCGAGAACGAGAAGACCATCGTGGGCGAACTCGCCGACGTGCAGGGCAAGCCGGTGGACATCGGCGGCTACTACAAGCCCGACTTCGACAAGCTCGACCAGGTCATGCGTCCGAGCAAGACGTTCAACGCGGCGCTGGAGAGCATCGCGAAGGCGGCGTAAAGCACGATGTAGGGAAGACGGCGGCCCGTCGCGGCGAGGCGCCCTTGACTGGGCACCTCGCTCGCAGCCCCCTGCTGCCAGACGTAAAAAAGCCGGCATTTTGCAATGCCGGCTTTTTGTTGCCTTCACCACCGTGCGGCGATATATCGCGCTGCGACTCCGTCAGAGCGCGCGATGCACCGCACGCGCGGGCTTCAGCGATTGACCTGCGCCTTCGATTGCGTGAGCGCCAGCACGGCGCCCAGTGCAAGGGCGGCCGACACGCAGTACATGCCGGCGTTGGTGCTTTGCGTCACGT
Organism: Pandoraea sp. CB10b_02; assembly: GCF_002216225.1. Lineage (NCBI taxonomy): Bacteria > Pseudomonadati > Pseudomonadota > Betaproteobacteria > Burkholderiales > Burkholderiaceae > Pandoraea > Pandoraea sp. CB10b_02. Next base: position 116,627 of record NZ_NJGW02000011.1, on the reverse strand, counting down.
CCTTGAGCCAGCCGATGATGAACGGGCTCACGAAGCCGGCCAGGTTGCCGATCGAGTTGATCATGCCGATGGCCGCCGCGGCCGAGCCGCCCACCAGCAGCGCACTCGGATACGTCCAGAACACCGGCATCGTGGCGAGCATGCCGGCCGTGCCGACCGACAGCGCGACCATCGCGAGCGGCACGTTGTTGCCCCACACGGTGCTCAGGTACAGGCCCACCGCGCCGGCCATCGACACCACGGCGAAGTGCCAGCGGCGCTCGCCCGTGCGATCCGAGCTGCGCGCCACGGCAATCATGCTCACGACCGCGCAGGCATACGGGATCGCGGTCAGCAACCCCACGTCGAGCGCGCTCTTCACGCCGCTTGCCTTGATGAGCGTCGGCAGATAGAAGCCGATGCCGTAGAGGCCCATCATGCAGCAGAAGTAGATCACCGCCATCTTCCACACGTGCGCGTTGGCAAAGACCGACGCCACCGAATGCTGCGCCTTGCCGGCGCCGTCCTGCGCAATGTTGTACTCGAGCACCGCCTTTTCTTCTTCGGTCAGCCACGAGGCCGCTCGAATGCCGTTGGGCAGGTACATCAGCGTGATCACACCGAGAATGACCGACGGAACCGCTTCGATGAAGAACAGCCACTGCCAGGCCGCCCAGCCGCCCACGCCGTTGAACGCGGCGAGAATCCAGCCCGAGAGGGGACCGCCGAACACGCCCGCGATGGGAATGCCGATCATGAACAGCGCATTCATGCGGCCACGGCGCTGCGCCGGGAACCAGTAGGTCAGATACAGCACGATGCCGGGGAAGAAACCCGCCTCGGCCACACCGAGCAGGAACCGCACGATATAGAACTGCGTGGGCGTCGTCACGAACAGCGTGGCGGCCGAGAGCACGGCCCACGAGATCATGATGCGCGCGATCCAGCGGCGCGCACCGACCTTGTGCATGATGATGTTGCTCGGCACCTCGAAGAAGAAGTAGCCGATGAAGAAGATGCCCGCGCCCAGACCGTACACGGTCTCGCTGAACTGGAGGTCGCTCAGCATCTGCAGCTTCGCGAAGCCGACGTTGACGCGATCCAGATAGGCCGCGACATAGCACAGGAAAAGGAACGGCAACAAACGCCAGGTCGCTTTCGCGTAGGCGCGCGCCTCGATGGCGCTCGCGTGCGCGTTGGGTCGGGTACCGCTAGCGATAGTACTCATGGTCTCCACTTTGAACCTCGGCTGCCTGCGCAGCCAGAATCACGACTGCAACACTGCCTCCGGACCACTCGCACCGATCACGCTGCCTTACCCACTCGACCGCTCTGAAAGACCTCACGATTCCCGCTGTACGGGAATCGATCACGCGGAGTCCGGAGCACTGTCTCCGGACGTCTCGTCCCGCCCACAGGCGGGTTACGCGACGTTTCTCACCCTGCCATCCCCTTTTGTTGTTGGGAGGCCGACGCGATTGTAAACCATAGGAGAGCGCTGCATCCGGAACATCATGTCGATTCGCGCTGGCCCGGCGACACAGACAGACAGCGCGCGGCAGCAAAGCGTTGTCCGGCGCCTGTCACCGACGGCGCGCGCGTAGCGCGAGCACCACCAGCACGCCCGCGACAGCCGCGAGCGCGCCGCACAGGAACACGGCGCGATAACCGAACGGGTTCGCAACGGCGCCGGCGAGCGGGCCGGTCAGCAGGATCGCCACGTCCTGGAACGCCGCATAGGTGCCCAGACTCGTGCCGCGGCTCGCCGCCGGGGCGCGCTTGACGACCTCGATGCCGAGCGACGGAAAGATCAGCGACGCCCCGGCTCCGGCAAGCGCGGTGCCGAGCAGCGCCAGCCACGCCACCGGCGCTTGCCAGACGAGCAGCAGACCGATCGCTTCGACGCCGAGCGAAGCTTGCGCCACCCGCAGGTTGCCCAAACGCTCGGGCCAGCGGCCGCCGATCAGACGCAGCAGCACGAAGGCCAGCCCGAACGCGGACAGTGCAAGCGCGGCGCCTTGCCAACGCGACGCATCGAAGTACAGCACCACGAACGCGCCGACCACGGCGAACCCCACGCCTTGCAGCGCGAGCGCGAGCCCTGGCAGGAAGACGATGCGCAGCACCTGCGAGTACGGCAGCGCGCCGCCCGCCTGATGCGCCGGCGCGACAGCGGGAATGCGCGCCACGACCGCCCGGCCGACGAGCGGCAGCAGCGCGATGAGCACGGCCACGCCGGTGAGCGACGTGCTGCCGTATAGCGCCAGACCGAGCGGCGCGCCGACGGCGAAGCCGCCGAAGACGGCAGCGCCGGTCCATGACATGACGCGTCCCGATTGCGGAGCGCCCAGGCAGGCGATGGCCCACGTCAACGTGCCGGTGATGCACAGGCTCTCGCCTACGCCGAGCAGCAGCCGCGAGATCGTGAGCGCCGCGAGGCGAGGTGCGGGCGCGAGCGCAACGAGGCTCGTCGCGAGCATCGCGATGCCGGACAGGCCGACGAACAGCAGCCCTCGCATGAGCGCGACGCGTGCGCCGCGCTGGTCGGCGGTGCGCCCCGCGAACTTGCGTGTGAGCACGGTCGCGAGCGACTGGATGCCCACGGCAAAGCCGACGATGACGTTGTGATAACCGAGCGTGTCGTGCACGAACAGCGGCACGACCGAGAGCGACATGCCGATGGTCAGGCATGCGAGAAAGACGTTGGCGGAAAAACGCACCAGCAACGCGGTGGCGTTGGCGGGCGCGGCAGGCGTGACAGGGGCCGCGGGTTGCGCGGGTGCAGCAGTAGACGACATGAGAGAAGACTCCCTTTTGGGCCGGCAAACGCGCAGGCGTCGGCGCGACGCGCCAGGCACCAAGCGGTCCTCGGCGGACCGATGAGGCCCGAAGGCGCATTGCGAACGACACGCGCGACGCAGACCGGCGATCGGACAACCGCGACGAAAGCGTGGACGGAAAAGGCAAGTCGGATGGACGAGGCGCGCGTGGCGCGCAGGGCACCGGGTCAAGCGCTGATTGGGCAGCCCGGCGGTTCACCAGCGAACGCACGCTCCTCGATCGACGTGCCGGACCACCGGCCGCTGTCGCGGAGAATGCGTTGGTTGACGTGAACGCTTACGTGGCATTGACGGAATTCGCCGCCGCATGCCAGAAATCAGTTCGCATTCTAGCCACGGCTTTTGCGTTACGCAAGGTGCGTTAGAGCATCGTGCGCCCCGTGGCCCGCGCTGTGCGCGCACCCGACGAGCCGTGTCAGCCATCGGCACGCAAGAGTCCCCAGCACAGGCGGTACAACTCGTCCTCGAACTCCGGCGTGCCGAGCAGCGGCGAGTCTTCGAGTGCCGCCGAGCGCAGCGTGCCCATGACGGCGCGCGTGAGCACGAAGACGGTGGCTGCGCTCGGGGCTCGCATCTCCGGCGCGTCGCGTCGCGCCATTGCCACGGCAATGTGCTCGGACGCCTCGCGCATGGCCTGCATGATGTTCTCGTGATGGTCGAGCTGCCAGGCCATCTTGATGAGCGAGCGCTTCACGCGCCCGCCTGCGCCAAACGCCTCGATCAGCACGCGCAGCCGTTCGCGAATGACTCGCTCGGGATCGGCGCCCTCCTGCGCCGCCCGCGCGATGCGCTCGTTGAGTTCGTCCATCACGCGACGTCGCTCGCGCGCGATCATCGCGAGCAGAATGGCCTCTTTCGTGGGGAAGTACTGATACAGCGTGCCGATCGAGAATCCCGCCTTCCTGGCGATGCGGTTGGTCGTCAGCGCCGTCTCGCCTTCTTCGTCGAGAATCTGAGCGGTGGCCTCGAAAATGGTCTCGACGGTGTGCTGCGCGCGGGCCTGCATCGGGCGCTTTCGCATGGTGGACGAGGCGTTCGGGGCGACGGTCGGCTTGGCGGTGGACATGGCGAAAAACTGAGCGGGAAGCGAGTTGCGGCAAAGCGCCTGAAAAATGAATAATGCTCACATTCGCAACCAAATTCAAGCGGCGCGGAATTTCCGCCCCTGGCCGAAGAGGTAAATCGCCATGAGCAACGACACGTCTGCCCTGACGGTGCGCAAGCTGAGCGTCGATCTCGCCAGTGGCTTCGATCGCCACTGGCACAGCGGGGACGCGTACCGATCGATGTATTACAACGCGCTGTCGATGAGCTTTCCCGTCGGCGAGCAGTCCTTTATCGATTCCGTGCGCGACGCGATGGATGCGCTGCCCGACGATGCGCGCTACGACGGGTTGCGCGCCGACATTGCGCAGTTCATCGGGCAGGAAGCCACGCATCGGCATCTGCACGGTCAGTACAACGCGCAGCTCGCCCGGCAGGGACTCGTCAACCATTGGGAGAACTGGGCCACGGCGCGCATCCGCTGGGCGAAGCGCCGCAAGCTCTCGCCGATGTACATGCTCGCGGTGACAGCCGCCTATGAGCATTGCACGGCGGTGTTTGGCGACGGCGCGCTTCGCTACGAGCGCTGGCTGGCGAAGGCCGAGCCGAAGATGCGCCTGATGTGGCGCTGGCACGCCGCCGAGGAAACCGAGCACAAGGCCGTGGCGTTCGATCTCTATCGCGCGCTCGGCGGCAGCGAGCGGCAGCGCGTGCTCACGTATCTTTACGTGCTTTTCATGTTCGCCGTGGAAAGCCATGCGCAGACCATCAACAACCTCTGGCACGACGGTACGCTGTTCAAGCCCCGCACGTGGTGGGGCTTCGCCACGATGTTCTTCGGACGCGACGGCGTGGTCTGGCGCTGCACTGTGCCGATGCTGAAATACCTCCGGCCGTCGTTCCATCCGAACCGCCACGGCGATCCGAAGCTTGCCGAGCATTGGCTCGCGGCGCATCGCGCCGACTGGCGCGCCATTCGGTGATCGCCGCGTCCTCGCACCAGGCCCGCATCGGCGAAGCCGCGGGAAAGCCACGGTGTTAACCCCAGAAGTGTGACACCCGCAACGGAATACCGAGTATCAGCCTTCGGTGATATGCCGCACGTCACGCGTTGATAATAATAATCACGCCTCAATGCAGCACCGATAACCGCGCAAAGCGAAGTCAGTGTGTCAATGACTCAGGCGTGCCCCTTGCACTCTTCGGTGAAAAGAGAAGTCCAGAGGCACGCACAATCAAAACGAGACGGAGACACATTCATGAGCAAGGCAGCAGGTTGGCTGCGAGGCGCGCTCGCCCTCGCGGTTTGCGGCGCGGCGGGCGTCGCGCACGCACAATCGAACCACGCACCATCGAACGTATCGCTCTACGGCCAGGTGGACGCCTGGGTCGGCGCCGCCAAAGCGCCGGGCGGCGAACGCGCATGGACCCAGGGCGGTGGCGGCATGTCCACGTCGTACTGGGGGATGAAGGGCTCGGAGGACCTGGGCGGCGGCCTCAAGGCCGTTTTCACGCTGGAAGACTTCTTCCTGCCGCAAAGCGGTCGCTACGGCCGCTTCACCGGCGACAGCTTCTTCTCGCGCAACGCATACGTCGGCCTGCAATCGAATACGCTGGGCACGGTTACGATGGGTCGCCTGACCACGTCGTATTTCGTCTCGACGATTCTCTTCAACCCGTTCGTCGACTCCTATACGTTCAGCCCGATGGTCTACCACACGTTCCTGGGCCTGGCCGGCCAGGGCATCGTGGGCGACTCGGGCTGGAGCAACGCGGTGATGTACGCCACACCCGACTACAAGGGTCTGGGCGCGAGCATTTCATACGCGTTCGGCAACAAGGCCGGCGAGACCGGCCAGAACAAATGGAGCGCCGCGGCGATGTACTTCCACGGCCCGCTCGCCGCCACGCTCGCCTATCAGCAGGTGAAGTTCGACTCGGTGCCCGACGACCAGGCCGGCATCACCGGCTTTCGCAACCAGCAGGCGCTGCAGGCGGGCCTGACCTACGACTTCCAGGTAGTGAAGCTCTACGGTCAGTACCAGTACATCAGGAACAACATCACCGGCGGCGACCTGTCGTCCAACGGCGGCCAGCTCGGCGTCTCGGTGCCGCTGGGCGGTGGGAGCGTCATGGCGTCGTATGCCTACACGAAGAACTCGGGGCAGAACAACGCGAGCCGCAACACGTGGGCCATCGGCTACGACTACAACCTGTCCAAACGCACGGACCTGTACGCCGCCTACCTCAACGACAAGGTGTCCGGGCTGGAAGCGGGCAATACTTTCGGGGTGGGCATGCGCACCAAGTTCTGACAAACTCGGATGCACGGGCGCGCCCGCAGTACAATGCGCGCGCCCCCGCTGCACACGGACAACGGCATAACAAAGTCACAAGGAGCGCACGTTGCTGACCAAATTCTTCAAACTCGAGGAGCATGGCTCCAATGTACGGACGGAAATGGTGGCCGGTCTCACGACCTTCCTCACCATGTCGTACATCATCTTCGTCAACCCCAACATTCTGGGCACGACCGGCATGGACAAGAGCGCCGTGTTCGTGGCGACGTGTCTTGCCGCCGCGATCGGCTCGGTGGTCATGGCGTTCGTGGCCAACTACCCGATCGGCATGGCCCCGGGCATGGGGCTCAACGCCTTCTTCGCCTTCACGGTCGTGGGCGCCATGGGCTACACCTGGCAACAGGCGCTCGGCGCGGTCTTCATCTCGGGGTGTCTGTTCATCATCCTGACCGTCACGGGCATACGCTCCTGGCTGATCGCGGGGGTTCCCAAATCGCTGCGATGCGCCATCGCCGCCGGTATCGGTCTGTTCCTCGCGATCATCGCGCTGGGCAACGCCGGCGTGGTCGTGGCCAACCCGGCGACAAAGGTCGGCCTGGGGGACCTGCACTCGCCGCAGGCGCTGCTGGCGATCTTCGGCTTCTTCCTGATTGCCGTGCTCGACGCACTGCGCGTTCGCGGCGCCATCCTGATCGGCATCCTGGTCGTGACGGTCCTGTCGATGGTGTTCGGCCTGAACCAGTTCCAGGGCGTGTTCGCCATGCCGCCGAGCCTCTCGCCAACGTTCCTCCAGCTCGACATTCCGGGCGCCCTGCACGCCGGCTTCGTGCATGTGATCCTGGCTTTCGTGCTGGTGGAAGTGTTCGATGCGACCGGTACGCTCATGGGCGTGGCCAAGCGCGCCGGCCTGCTCGAAGGCACGCACTACAAGGGCCTGGGCCGCGCGCTCTTCGCCGACTCGATCGCCATTTTCATCGGCTCGCTGCTCGGCACGAGCAGCACCACGGCATACGTGGAAAGCGCCTCGGGCGTGCAGGCGGGCGGCCGCACCGGCCTCACGGCCCTCACAATCGCCGTGCTGTTCGTCCTCGCGCTGTTCATCGCGCCGCTCGCCGGTTCGGTGCCCGCCTACGCAGCCGCCCCGGCACTGCTGTACGTGGCCGGCCTGATGCTGCGCGAACTGCTCGACGTGGAGTGGGACGACATCACGGAAGCCACGCCGGCCGCGCTCACGGCGCTGGCCATGCCGTTCACATACTCGATCGCGACAGGTCTGGCCTTCGGCTTCATCTCCTACGCCGTGCTCAAGCTGTTCACCGGGCGTGCGAAGGAAGTTCACCCGGCCGCGTGGGTCATCGCGGTGCTGTTCGTGCTCAAGTACATCTTCTTCCCGGGCTGAACACCGTCTCGTCGCGCCGGCCGTAGCACTGCCGCGGCCCGCGCCATCGCGAAGCCGGAAAGACAGCGGCCCGCCGGGGATTCCCGGCGGGCCGCTTCTCGTTTTCCGTTGCCTGTTTTCTGTTTTTCCGTTTCGTTTCTTCCTACGCCCTCGCGGCTGCGATCAGCGCCGCCAGCGTCGCACGCTGCCGGCCCTGCGCGTCGAAGTTCTCCGGCGAGAGCCACTGCTCGAATCCGCGGCTGACAGCCGGCCACTCCCCGTCCGTGATCGAGAACCACGCCGTGTCGCGGCTGCGGCCCCGATACACGATCGCCTGGCGAAAGACGCCTTCGAAAGTGAAACCGTATCGCGCTGCCGCCCGGCGCGAGGGCGCATTGAGCGCATCGCACTTCCACTCGTACCGGCGATAACCCAGTTCGTCGAACGCGCGTCGCATCAGCAGGTATTGCGCTTCGGTGCCCGCCCGCGTGCGCTTGAGCAATGGCGAATACGCCACGTGCCCGACCTCGATCACGCCGTTCGCCGTGTCGACGCGCATCAACGCCAGCGTGCCCACGGCCTTGTCCGTCTCGCCATCCACCACCACGTGGTGCAACGGGTCGGCCGAGGCCGCCATCCGGGTGGCGTAAGCGTAGTAGCTGTCGAAAGTCGGGAACGGACCGCCGGACATGTAGGTCCAGTCGCGACCGTCGGGCGCCGTCGCGTATGCTTCGTACAACTCCCTCGCATGGCGCTCGACGTCCATCGGCGCGAGGCGGCAATACCGGCCCTGAATCGACGTGCGCGGCGGCAGCATGCGCGGCGTCCAGTTCGGCAATGCAGGGCCAATCGGCTGGTCGTACTCGTTAAATGCAGGAACGTCTGTCATGCCTCGTCTCCGGTGATCGCGCAATGGACTGCGTGTCGTCCATGGCAATTAAAGTACCGCATTGGTGGTACGATAAAAAGCACCACAATTGTGGAATCTGATGGTGCCAGGCCGTTTCATTCCTGCCCATGATCATCTGCCTATCCGCCAATCCGACTACCCGACCATCCGAGCGTCCACCATGGCCACCGCCGCGAAGCACTCTGGCTCCCACGTCTCGCCGCAAAACGTTGCGGCGCTCTTCGACACGCCCTTGACGACCGGGCCCGGGCGGGGCGTATCGCTCCAGAAGCAACTGCTCGCCCGTCTCAAGCACGCGATTCTCGAAGGTCGCCTGCCCGCCGGCGCGCGGCTGCCGGCGTCGCGCACGCTGGCCGAAGACCTCGCCGTCTCGCGCAACACGGTCTCCATCGTCTACGACCAGCTCGCCGCCGAAGGCTTCATCGTCGCGCACCGTCTCGGCACCCGCGTCGCGCAACTCAGTCTCGACCCCGCCATCTCCGCCGAGGCGGCCGAAGCGGTCCGGCAGCGCGCGAGCGCCGCCGCACAACCCATGGCCGGCGCGACCGGCACACCGGCGCCGCCGGCGTCCCGGCGCATTCAGCGCCTGCCCGCCACGCGGCACGCTGCGCGCGCCGACGAATCGCCGCTGCCGTTCACGCCTGGCGTACCGGCTCTCACGCGCTTTCCCGCCAGCGCCTGGCGCCGCACACTCGAGCGCGTGATGCGCGAAGCCCAGCCGCGCCACTATCACTACGGCGACCCGCTTGGCGAACCCGCCCTGCGCGACGCCATCGCCGCTCACCTGCGCATCTCGCGCGGCGTGCGCTGCGATGCCGCACAGGTCGTCATCACGGAAGGCGCGCACGAGGCGCTGATTCTATGTGTTCGCCTGCTCACGGACCCGGGCGACACGGTGTGGATGGAAGACCCCGGCTATCGCGGCGCCAAGGCCGCCTTCCATGCCAGCGACGTTCGCGTGCAGGCGCTGCGCGTCGACAACGAGGGCGTCGTGATTCCGGAGGGACTGTGGGCGCGCGCCACGCCGCGCCTCGTCTACGTCACGCCGTCGCACCAATATCCGCTGGGCAGCGTGCTCTCGGCGTCCCGCCGTCTCGAACTGATCGCGCAGGCGCGGCAACACGGCACATGGATTCTGGAGGACGACTACGATAGCGAATTCCGCCATCAGGGCGAGCCGATCGCCGCCATGCAGGGCATGGTGCCGGACGCCCCGGTGGTCTACGTCGGCACCTTCAGCAAGACGATGTTCCCCGCCCTTCGTCTCGGCTTCCTGATTCTGCCGACCGCGCTCGCGACGCAGGCGCGCGATGCGCTCGACGAACTCCTGCGCGGCGGCCACCGTTTCGAGCAACTCGCGCTGGCGGACTTTATCCGCAGCGGGCAGTTCGCTCGTCACCTGGGTCGCATGCGCCGTCTCTATCGCGAGCGCCAGGCCGCCCTGCGCGACGCGCTCGCCGCCCACTTCGATCCGGCTTACGCGGTCATCGGCGAGCGCTGCGGCCTGCATCTGACGGTTCGACTCGACCCCGCCTTTCCAGACAAGGCGATCGTGGCCGCCGCACAGCGCGAGGGCATGGGGCCACGCGCGCTGTCGAGTTTTGCCATCGATCCGCAGCCGACGGACAACGGTCTGGTGATCGGCTACGGCGACACGGACGCCTCGCGTATCCCCGGCCTGATCAAGCGCCTCGCCGCGATCGTCGCCGCACAAAAAAGCCCCGCTTGAAGCGGGGCTTATCGAAGGCCATCGGGCGCCGTGGGGTGCTACGGCGTGCTATCGGGTGCGATGGACCCGGGCGTCGCGCAGGGCACCACGCAGGACATTACGCACGTCATTGCGCAGGTCAGCACGCACCATCACGCAGCGCGCACGGTCTTCTCTCGCGCCCCGCGAGCCTCGTCGCCTTCACCGGCTTCGTCGGCTTGCCCGGTCGGCTCGGCCCCGCGCGCCATCCACAGCGTGAGCAACACCGCGGCGACGGCCGCCACGGCAGCGCACAGATAGACCTCGGCGTAGCCATACGCACCCACGATCAGCCCGGCCACGGGCCCCGTCACGCCCAGCGCGACGTCGAGGAAAACGGAGTACGCGCCCAGCGCCGCGCCGCGGTTCTGCGCTGGCACGAGATTGACCGCTGCCACGCCCAGCGACGGAAACACCAGCGAGAAGCCCGCGCCCGAGAGAGCCGCACCGAGCAGCGCCGTGAAGCCGGTCGGTGCAACGCCCAGCACGATGAGTCCGAAAGCCTCGAGGGCGAACGACGCCATGGCCACGCGATAGCCGCCGAAGCGCGCGATGCTGCCGCCCAGCAGCAGGCGCACTCCCATGAAGCACAACCCGAACGCGCTCAGCGCCAGTGCCGCGTTGTCCCAATGGTGGCTCGCGTAGTAGAGCGTAATGAACGTGGAGATCGCGCCGAAGCCGATCGAGCCGAGCGCCAGGCCCGTGCCGAACGGCCATACCCGGCCGAGCACCGCGCGAAATGCCAGCCGCTCGCCATGAATGACCGGCGTCGCCCGCTTCATGCGCGCCAGCACGAGACCGAGCACGCCTGCCAGCGCGATCGTGCCGCCCAGCGCTTCGATACCATATGCGCTGTCGATCGCCACGCCCAGCGGCGCGCCGAGGGCCAGCGCGCCGTAGGTGGCCACCCCGTTCCACGAGATCACGCGTGCGGTATGACCGGAACCCACTTGTCCGATGCCCCACATGATGGCGCCCGTCGACACCCAGCTCTCACCGAAGCCGAGCACCAGGCGGCCGAGGATCAGCGCCGCGAGCGCCAGCCAGGGCACGCCGGAAAACACGCCGCCCAACGCCACGAGCAATCCCGACGCGCCGCAAGCCACGAGCCCGCACAGCACCGTGCGCTTCGGCCCCCAGGCGTCGGCCGTGCGTCCGGCGTAGGGACGCGAGAGCAGCGTGGCCAGATACTGCATGCTGATCGCCAGGCCTGCGATCACCGAGCTGTATGCGAGATCGACATGCACGAACGAGGGCAGTACCGCAAGCGGCAGGCCGATCGTGAGGTAGCAGAGGAACGTGAAGAAGACGGTGGAGACGATCTGCAACGTCGTGGCGAACTGACCGTTCGCAGGGCGGGTTTCGTTGGGCATTTGCAGAGGGATGAGGAATCGACGAAACCCCAGGACGCGCCGCGCCGCGCGACGGGCAAGCGTTCGCACGATTCGACTCAATCCTAGGGTTTTCCCGGATGATACGCCGTTTCGCGTCTTTTGTGTAAACGCTTAAGAAATGACGGCCGCCCGCGCCTACGCGGCGACATCGCGCCCCTGCTCGTCCCTGCTCGTCCCTGCTCGTCCCTGCTCGTCCCTGCTCGTCCCTGCTCGTCCCTGCTCGCCCGCGGCGACCGGTTGACGGGGGCGCCGGCTCACCGCCCGAGTTCCGCGAGCGCCTTGAGGCTCACCGAGAGCATCGCGAGATCGGCGTTGCCCGCCGACATCTGGTCCGAGAGCACGCGGTGGTAGCGAGCGAGCGCATCGGCGTGCACGAGTTGCCAGCGCGCGACGCGTCGTGCCGCCGGGCTCATGTCGGCGGCCTGCGCCCCGGGGGGCGCGCCGTCGCCGCCCTCCTCGCGCAACGCCAGCACGCTCGCGGTGAGGCGTCTTCGCAGCGCCGACAACTCCTCGAGCAAGGTCGCGCGCGCGAGCCGCTGCCAGTGCGAGAGCATCGGCAAGCCGAGCACGCCGGCATGCAGCCAGGCGTAGCCGAGCGGTCCGTCGAGCGCGAAGTACACCTGCGCGGCCAGTGCCGGCTCGCAACCGCTCGTACTGGCCACTTCGGCAATGTCGAGCAGCGCCACACGCGCACCAATGTCCGCGGCCGTCCGGGCCAGCGAGGCCGGCACGCCCGCGTCGATCAGGCGCTGGCGACGCGCGTTCGCTTCGTCCGCCGCCTCGCCGCTCACCAGCGTATCGAGCGCCGGCAGGAGCGGATCGAGCACGCCGCGCAGGCGCTCCACGGTTTGCGGCACGTCTGTCAGGCGCCTGCGCAGGAACCACAACGTTGCCTGCTCGTGCCACTGCGACATGGCCGCGAAAAGCGCCGCCTGCGTCTCGTGCGAGATCTTCGCGTCGAGCGCGTCGATCTCGAGCCACAGGGCGTCCAGGCCATACGCGCCGCGCGCGGCCAGACTGGCGCGCACGACGTCCGCGGGCTCGGCGCCCGTCTCCTCGCTCAGCCGGTGCACGAACGTCACGCCCGCCCGATTCACGAGCGCATTCGCGTGCATGGTCGCGAGGATCTCGCGCCTGAGCGGGTGGCGCAGCATTGCCGCGCCGCAACGGCTTGCCAGCGGCGTGGGGAAGTACGACGGCAAGTCCTCCGCCACGAACGCCGCATCGGGCAAATCGCTCTCGAGCAGCACGTCGTACAGCCACATCTTGCTATAGGCCATGAGCACCGCGCGCTCGGGCGACGTGAGCCCGGCGCCTGCCGTGCGGCGTGCATCGAGCGCCTCGTCGTCCGGAAGGAACTCGATCGCGCGCGAGAGCCGCTGCGCCCGCTCCAGATACCGCATGAAGCGCGCCTCGCCGTCGAGCGACGCCGCCGCGTGCAAACGCCCAAGCGACAGCGCCTGCGTTTGCAGATAGTTGTCGCGCAACACGAGCGCGCCGACCTCCTCCGTCATCTCGGCGAGCAGCGCGTTGCGCTGCTTGAGCGTCATCTCGCCATCGGTCACCACCAGGCCCAGCAGAATCTTGATGTTGACCTCGTGATCCGAGCAGTCGACGCCGGCCGAGTTGTCGATGGCGTCGGTATTGATGCGGCCGCCGCGTTGCGCGTACTCGATGCGCCCGAGCTGCGTGAGCCCGAGATTGCCGCCCTCGGCCACCACCTTGCAGCGCAAGTCCGAACCGTTCACGCGCAGGCCGTCGTTGGCGCGATCGCCCACCTGCGCGTGCGTTTCGGTGCTCGCCTTCACATAAGTGCCGATACCGCCGTTGTAGAGCAGATCGACGGGCGCCGTGAGCAATGCGCGCAACAGGTCGTTGGGCGCCATCTCGGTCGCCTCGACACCGAGCCATTCACGCACTTGCGGCGAGAGCGCGATGATCTTCGCGGCGCGGGCAAACACGCCGCCGCCCGCTGAAATGCGCTGCGGATCGTAATCTGCCCAGCTGCTGCGCGGCAGTCGGAACAGGCGCTCGCGCTCGGCAAACGAACTGGCGGCGTCGGGCGACGGATCGAGGAAGATGTGCCGGTGATCGAACGCCGCCATGAGCCGGATGTGCTTCGAGAGCAGCATGCCGTTGCCGAAGACGTCGCCCGACATGTCGCCAATGCCGACCACGGTGAAGTCCTGCGTCTGCGTGTCCACGCCCATCTCGCTGAAGTGCCGCTTGACCGACTCCCAGGCGCCGCGCGCCGTGATGCCCATCTTCTTGTGGTCGTAGCCGACCGAGCCGCCGGAGGCGAACGCGTCGCCCAGCCAGAAGCCGTATTCGGCCGAGATGGCGTTCGCGTAGTCGGAGAAGGTGGCCGTGCCCTTGTCGGCGGCCACGACGAGGTACGGATCGTCGCCGTCGACGCGCACGGTGTTCGGCGGCGCCACGAGCTGGCCGTCGACGTAGTTGTCGGTGAGGTCGAGCAGCCCTCGCAGGAAGGTCTGGTAGCACGCCACGCCTTCGGCGAGATAGGCGTCGCGATCGGCCTGCGACGGTGGCTGCTTCACCACGAAACCGCCCTTCGAGCCTACCGGCACGATCACGGTGTTCTTCACCATCTGCGCCTTCACCAGACCGAGCACTTCGGTGCGGAAGTCCTCGCGCCGGTCCGACCAGCGCAGCCCGCCGCGCGCCACGCGGCCGCCGCGCAGATGCACGCCCTCGACGCGCGGCGAATACACCCAGATCTCGAACATCGGCTTCGGTTCGGGCAGGCCCGGCACTTTGGACGGATCGAACTTGAACGACAAATAAGGCTTTTGCGTGAGGCCGCCCTTGTCCGGCTGGAAGTAGTTGGTGCGCAGCGTCGCCTCGAGCACGCCGAGGAACTGGCGCAGGATGCGGTCCTCGTCGAGGTTCGGCACGTCTTCCAGCGCCGCGTGGATCTGCCCGCGCAGACGCTCGGCGTGCGACGCCCGGGCCTCCTCGCCCAGGGCAGGATCGAAGCGCGCGAGGAACAGCCGCACCAGCATGCCGGCAATCGACGGGTTGCCTGTGAGCGCACTTTCGATGTACGCGTTGCTGAAGGTCGAGCCGACCTGGCGGATGTACTTCGCGTAGGCGCGCAGAATACGTACTTCGCGCCACGTCAATCCGGCCTGCAACACCAGGCGGTTGAGGTCGTCGTTCTCGACGTCGCCCGCCCAGATGCGGGCGAACGCCTCCTCGAAGCGCGAGCGGGCGTGCTCCAGATCGACGTCGGCCCCGTCGAGACTGGACATGCCGAAGTCGTGCATCCAGACGACGCCGGCGCCCGCGGGCTCGATGCGATAAGGCCGCTCGTCGTTCACGCGCACGCCGAGGTGCTCGAGCATCGGCAGGCTGCGCGAGAGCGCGATCGGCTCGCCCGCCTGATAGATCTTGAAGCGCAGGGTGCCCGGCGCGGCTTCCAGCGGCCGATAGAGTTGCATGGCCAGCGTCGGGGACGGGGACGACGGGGGCGAAGAGGGCGAAGAGGGCGCCGTTGATCCGACAGGCGCGGCCGACGCACCATCGAGCAGCGGCTCGATCAGTTCGACGTCACGCACCGCGACGCGGGCGGCATAGTCCTCGCGATAACCCGCCGGGAAGGCCTGCGCGTAGCGTCGCAGCGCGCGCGTGCCGCGCTCCTCCCCGAACTGCTCGCGCAAGGCGTCGGACAAGTCGTCCTGCCAGCGACGGGCCGTCTCGACGATGCGCGCCTCGAGCTCGCCGACATCCACGTCAGGCACCTGGCCGGGCTCGGTGCGCACGGTGATGTGAATGCGCGCGAGCATCGACTCGGAGAGCTGCGGCGTGAACTCCACGCTCGTGCCGCGATAGGCCGCCTGCAACAGGTTCTGCACGCGCACGCGCAGGTCGGTGTTGAATTTCTCGCGCGGCACGAACACCAGGCAGGAGACATAGCGGTCGAAGCGGTCGCGCCGCACGAAGAGCCGCGTGCGCTGGCGCTCCTGCAAGCGCAGAATGCCCAGCGCAATGTCGGCGAGCTGATCGACGTCGATCTGAAACAGCTCGTCGCGCGGGTACTGCTCCAGGATCGTGACGAGCGTCTTGGCCAGATGCCCGTTCGGCAGGAAGCCGGTGCGCCCGATCACTTCGGCGACCTTGCGGCGCACGAGCGGAATCTCTTCGGCCGGCACCATGTACACGGTGGACGTGTAAAGGCCGAGGAAGCGGCGCTCGCCGCACACGCGGCCCTGCGCGTCGAAGCGTTTCACGCCCACGTAATCGAGATAGCCGGGGCGGTGGACGGTCGCGCGCGAGTTGGCCTTCGTCAGGAAGATCGGCGCGCTCGCCCGCACGATGCCGATGGCGCCCGGCGAGAGTCTCGTGACGTCGGGCGTCGAGGTGTCGCGGCGCGATTCACGCAGCACGCCGAGGCCGGTGCCCGTCACGCCCTGCAGGTAATGCTCGCCGTCGCGCTCGACCAGTTCGTAGTCGCGATAGCCGAGGAACGTGAAGTGCCGCGCCAGCATCCAGTCGAGGAACGCCTGTGCCTCGTCGATTTCCGTTCGCTCCTGCTCGCTCACGCCCGGGTGTGCGGCGTGCTC
Source organism: Pandoraea sp. CB10b_02 (assembly GCF_002216225.1). NCBI lineage: Bacteria > Pseudomonadati > Pseudomonadota > Betaproteobacteria > Burkholderiales > Burkholderiaceae > Pandoraea > Pandoraea sp. CB10b_02. The sequence continues at coordinate 100,452 of NZ_NJGW02000011.1, read as the reverse complement.
GGCAAGCGACTCGATTGCCGCGTGGGCCGCCGCCTGCATGGCCCGCCAGTCGTCGACCGCGGCGCGCACGTCACCCAGCACCCGCCGCAGTCCGTCGGCGAGCGCCTGGATGCGCTCGGGTTCGGAGAAACGGTCGACCTCGATATGGATGTAGGACTCGAAGCGGCTGCCATCGGCCCCCGCCCCGCCCGCGCCGGCGTGCCCATCGTCGCCGGCGCTCGCCAACGCTGCCGACTGCCCCGGCACCTGCGGCGCCTGCGGCACCTCGGACATCTCGGAAATCTCGGCCCCCCCAGGCTCGCCGGATTCGGCCGCGGCCAGCAGCGCGCTTACCTTCGCGCCCACCTCCTTCGCGCCCACCTCCTTCGCGCCCACCTCCTTCGCGCCCACCTTCGCCTCCACCTTCGCCTCTACGTCCGCGCCGGCGCTCGCGCGCCGCAGCCCGGCGCCCGGCACCACGGCAATGCGTTTTCCTGAGGGATCGCGCCGAATGCGATAGACGGGGTGAAACGCCGAGTGCAGCGCCAGGCCCTGCCGGTTGATTTCCATCGTGACCGAATCGACGAGAAACGGCATGTCGTCGTTGACGATCTCGATCACGGTATGACTGCAGTGCCAGCCGTGCTGATCGAGCGTGGGATTGTAGATGCGGATGCGCGGCTCGCCGCCGACGAACTTCTGCCCGAGCTGCCAGTGCGCCATCGCGGCGCCATACAGATCGGCGACGCTTCGCGAGACGACGTCGTCCGCGTCGGCCAGTCCGTAGTAATGCAGGACGAAGGGCTCGAACAGCACGGCCACCTCGGGAGCGCGCTCGGCAGCCATCGCTACGACTTGCGCCATGTGCTGGCGGACTTTCTCTTCCGGATTCGCGGGCATGGGCGACCTCTGCGGGAATGGACGAGACATCGACGGGCAAAGCCATGCTACGCCCGGCGGGCCTGCGCTGGCAACGGCGGTTTGCCCCCGTCCCCGTGCGCGAGGACGCAGGCGCGCACGCCCGGCGTTCCCGGGGTCCATGGTCCCGGCGCCCGACCGGCACGACGGCCCCCGCCGGGCCGGCCGGTATAATTGCGCATGACCTCAAAAGCCACCGATTCGCGCAACGACAGCGCCCCCTTCTCGAGCCTGCCGCTCTCGCCTGCCATGCAGGAGAACCTCGCACGGCTCGGTTACGTCTCGATGACGCCGATCCAGCAGGCGTCGCTGCCCGATATCCTTGCCGGGCACGACATCATCGCGCAGGCCAAGACCGGCAGCGGCAAGACCGCCGCATTCTCGCTCGGCGTGCTGCAACGCGTGGACGCCCGCGACTTCGCCGTGCAGGCCGCCGTGCTCTGCCCTACGCGCGAGCTCGCCGAGCAGGTCGCACAGGAAGTGCGACGCATTGCCCGCGCCGAAGACAACATCAAGGTGCTGACGCTGTGCGGCGGCTCGCCGCTGCGGCCGCAGGCCGAGAGTCTGGCGCATGGCGCCCATGTCGTTGTCGGCACGCCGGGCCGCATCATGGACCACCTCGAGCGCGGCACGCTCTCGCTTGCCGGCCTCAAGACGCTCGTACTCGACGAGGCCGACCGCATGCTCGACATGGGGTTCTTCGACGACATCGCCACGGTCGCACGCCAGACGCCCGCCTCACGCCAGACGCTGCTCTTCTCCGCCACGTATCCCGAAGGCATCGGCAAGCTCGCACAACGCCTGCTGCGCACACCGCGCGAGATCCGTCTGGAGGAAAAACACGGCGCCGGCAAGATCCGCCAGCGGTTCTACGAAGTGCGCGAGGAGGAGCGCCTGCATGCCGTCGGCCAGATTCTCGATCACTTCCGGCCGGTGAGCACCATCGCGTTTTGCAACACGCGCGCGCAATGCCGCGACCTCACCGACGTGCTGCGCGCCGAAGGCTTTCACGCGCTGATGCTGCACGGCGAGCTCGAGCAGCGCGAGCGCGACCAGGTGCTCATCCAGTTCGCCAACCGCAGCTGCTCGGTGCTGGTGGCCACGGACGTGGCCGCGCGCGGGCTCGACATCGCCCAGCTCGAAGCGGTGATCAACGTCGACGTGACGCCCGATCCCGAGGTCTACGTGCATCGCATCGGCCGCACGGGCCGCGCCGACGAGGACGGCTGGGCGTTCAGCCTGGCTTCCATGGACGAGATGGGCCGCGTGGGCAACATCGAAGCTGCGCTCGGCCAAGAAGTGCCGTGGCACAAGCTTTCGGAACTCACGCCGTCAGGCGACGGCCATCTGCTGCCGCCGATGGTGACGATTCAGATGCTCGGCGGCAAGAAGGACAAGATCCGGCCGGGCGACGTGCTCGGTGCGCTGACCGGGGAAGCGGGATTTGCGGCCGCCCAGGTCGGCAAGATCAACGTGCTCGACAACTTCACGTATATTGCGGTGGATCGCGACATCGCCCCCGTGGCGCTGCGCAAGCTGGCCGACGGCCGCGTCAAGGGCCGCAAGGTCAAGGTAAGATTCCTGCAGGACTGACGCCGGCTCGATTCAGCAGTTTCAGCGATTCACCGATTCAGCAGTTTCGTCCGTACCGTTCCCGAAGGCGCCCCGCGCGCCGCGCGAGAAGGAGGCTGCAATGAGGTCACCGCGTACCCTGTGGTTTTCCCCCGCCACGCAGCGCGTGAGCGCCTCGTTGCCAGCCATCCCGACTTTCCGCGCCGCCGTGCTCGCGGCGCTCGCTTGCGCCGCGCTGCTGAGCGCCTGCGCGAGCAAGGGCGTGCCGCCCAATCCCCCGCTCACCGAAGACACCCTCGACGAATACGCGCTCGTGATCGTCGGTCTCGACACGCCGCTGCAGAGCACGTGGGGGCCGTGGACCTTCTCCGACGAATCGCAGACGGTCAACGGCATTCTCGCCAACAAGGTGATCCGCACGCTCAACACCAATCCGCCGACGCGCGGCTTCATTGCGATGCGGGTCTCGCCCCTCATGCGCAACGAGCGTTTCGGGCCGATCGAATTCACCCCGGCCGACAACAGCTATCGCTTCAACTACTGCAAGGGGCGGAAAGTGCCGACGGTGCAGGTGCGTCGCGGCGACGTGATCTACGCGGGAACGCTCGGCCTGGACAGCCACGACGGTCAGATCTGGCTGCGCACCGCCTTCGACATGGCCGGCGCGCGGCGCTTCGTGCAGGCGAACTATCCGTCGCTCGCCGACAAGTTGCAGCCGCAGCCATTTGCCTACTACGAAGTCCGAAGCCAACCCGTCTGCCGGTGAGCGCGCGCCTGCCACGCTCGCCTCGCTCACTGCCCCCGTGGCGCTCGCCCGACGGCGGCTTATGACGCGTCCGGCTCGTCGCCGGGGGCGAGCACGATCTCGCGGCCTTCGCACAGGGCGTTCGCGCGCACGCTGAGCTCGCTCGCCACGTCGGCCAGGTGGCGTTGCAACGTGTCGGCCAGCACCGATTCCGGCGCGTGCGCCGGGCGCAGCATTTCCACCGGAAATTCGATGGCCGGCGACACCCGATACAGTTGCTGCGAGGGCACATGGGCGCTCGCTGCCGTGAACTGGTCGAGCAGTGCATAGCCGAGCCCGTGCTCGACGAGCGCCGCCGCGAGCGAATAGGTCTGCACCATCACTTCGGCGTCCTGCAGCAATTCGGTCTGCTCCAGGCGCTCGTTGATAAGCGCCCCGAGCGGGGTGTCGTCATGCAGCTTGATGAGATCGCGACCGGCGAGCGCGTCGGCGCCCGCCCGGCCCTTGCGCGCGAGTCTCGGCCACGACGACGGCACGGCCAGCACGATATGCCCCTGCGCCACCGGACGGCTCACGATACCGGCGGCCATCGGCGGCGCGGAGACGATGCCCACGTCCACGGACGACGTGAGGATCGCGGTGATCATCTCGGTGGTGTGGTGGGTAATGAGTTCGAACACCACATCGGGATGCGCGCGGCGCATGCGCTCGATCGCCGCGGGCAGCAGGCTGTGCGCGAGGCTGGGCGTTGCGGCAATGCGCAGATGGCCCACGCCGTGCTGGCGCAGATTGCGCGAGGTGGTGCGCAGGCGCTCCAGATCGCTGAAGATGCGCTCGACGTCAGGGTACAGGCGGCGCGCTTCGGCCGTCGGCACGAGACGCCCCTTCACCCGATCGAACAGCTTGAAGCCCAGTTGCTGCTCGGCATGCTGCAACACGCGCGAGACGACGGGTTGCGATACGTTGAGCAATTGCGCCGCGCCGCTGGCCGAACCGGTCAGCACCACCGCGCGAAACGTCTCGATATGCCGCAATTTCATGCCTGCGCCCGTCTCCCCTGAATGCGCGCCGGGTGCGCCGTGCCGGCGACCCTATAGCCAAAAGACATATGCTGCCTCAAATCCGCATAGGTTGCCGAATTTTCTCGCTCTACACTGCGTAGCAAAGGTCGTGTGAAAGCACCGCAGGGCCCACGCGAGGCCCCCATCCTCCCGCTGCGAATATTTTTCCCGCCTTGCTTTTCATTGCGTTTTTGGTTGTCATTCATCGTCATGCATATTGGAGTCATCGGGGCGGGCATCGTCGGCCTCGCCAGCGCGTATCAGTTGCTGCGCGCCGGTCACGAGGTCACGGTCATCGACGCCGGACGCGGTCCGGGTCTCGGTACGAGCTTCGCCAACGGCGGCCAGCTGAGCTACGGCTACGTGTCGCCGCTCGCCGCGCCCGGCGTGCTCTCGCAGTTGCCGTCGTTGCTGTTCTCCCGCACCGGTCCGCTGCGCATCAAGCCGTCGTTCGATCCGGATTTCTGGCGCTGGTCCATCGAGTTCGTCAGGCACTGCAATGCGCGGGCGAACGCCAGTTCCACCCTGCGTCTGCTCTCGCTGGGCCTGCATAGCCGCGAAGTGATGCTCGAGTTTCTGGCGCAGGAGTCAGTCTCGTTCGACTACCGCCTGAGCGGCAAGCTCGTGGTGTATCGCGACGCCGCCAAACTTGCCGCGGCCGAACGCTCGCTCGAGCTGGCCAACGGCCTGGGCTACACGCAAAGGCGTGTGGACGCCGCGACCTGCGCCACGCTCGAGCCGGCATTGGGCAAGATCGCCGGCGAACTCGCGGGCGGCATCCACACGCCGGGCGAAGGCACCGGCGACTGCCAGTCGCTGTGCAGCGAACTCGCGCGGCTCATTGGCGCACACGCGCGCGGCAAGCTGCTGTTCGATCGCGAAGCGAGCGGCTTCGACGTGCGCGGCGGGGCCGTGCGCGCCATTCGCACACGCGCCGGCGACGTCGAGATCGACGCCTGCGTCGTGGCGAACGGCCTGGCCGCCATGCCGCTGCTGCGCACCGTGGGCGAGTCCGTTTCGCTGTATCCGCTCAAGGGCTACAGCCTCACGTATCGGCACGCGCCCGTCGATGCGCGCCCGGGGGTGTCCGTGACCGATGCCGACAACAAGGTGGTATACGCCAGCCTCGGCGAGCATCTGCGCGTGGCCGGCATTGCCGACCTGGTCGGGTACGACTATCGCATTGCCGCGCATCGCATCGACGCGCTGCGCACGCTCTCGACCGGCCTCTTCCCCGCACTGGGGGGCGCGCAGGCCCCGCTGGAGTGGACCGGCATGCGCCCGGCCACACCCCATGGGCGGCCGATTCTCGGGCGTGCCGCATCGCTGGGCAATCTGTGGCTGAACGTGGGCCACGGCGGTTTGGGATTCACGTTGTCGATGGGCGCCGCGCGCGTCGTCGCCGACGCGATCGACGGCAGGCGTCCCGCCGTCGATCTGGCAGGGTTTGCCCGTCTAGCGGCGTAAGCGCGCGTGTGGCGAACATGACGGGCTGCCCGGTCAGGAGACGTATCAGCCGACGACGTATCAGGAGACGTTTTTTGGGGTTGTAGTACGCACGCGAGGCGTTTTGCATTATGCCCACGGGGACCGCTGGGTGCGCGTGCCGGGTTGTATCAGTGGTTTGGGTTTTGACATTCCAACGGTGCGGACCACCGTGCCATTCACTTCCGATAGGACAGAGACCATGAAGAAGCTGTTTGCTCCCCTGCTGCTCGCCAGCGCCGCCGCCAGCCTGTTCGCGCATACTGCCAGCGCGCAGGAGCTCACCGGCACGCTCAAGAAGATCAAGGACACGGGCGTGATCGCGCTGGGCGTGCGCGAGTCGTCGATTCCGTTTTCCTACACGGACAACACCGGCAAGACGATCGGCTACTCGCAGGAAATCGCGCTCAAGATCGTGGACGCGGTCAAGAAGGAGCTCAACGCGCCGAGCCTGAAGGTCACGGAAACGCCGATCACCTCGCAAAACCGTATCGCGCTGATGCAGAACGGCACCATCGACCTCGAGTGCGGCTCGACCACGCACACGTTCGAGCGCGCCAAGCAAGTCGGCTTCTCGCACAACATCTTCCTGTACTCGATCAAGATGATCGCCAAGACGGGCTCGGGCATCACCGACCTGAACAGCCTCAAGGGCAAGACCATCGCCACGACGGCCGGCACCACCGCCGACCGCATTCTCTCCGGCAAGAAGGGCGAAGTCGGCTTCAACCTGATCCAGACGAAGGAACACTCGGACGGCTTCCTGACGGTCAAGCAAGGCCGCGCCGTGGCCTTCGTGATGGACGAGCCGCTGCTCTACGGCCAGCGCGCCGCGCTCTCGCCCGAGGAGGCCAAGGGCTACGAGATCGTTGGCCCGAACCTCCAGTTCGAGAACTACGCGTGCATGCTGCGCAAGGACGATCCGGCCTTCACGAAGGTCGTGAATACGGTCATCGCCGACATGGAGAAGTCCGGCGAAATGGAGAAGCTGTACAACAAGTGGTTCACGCAGCCGGTGCCGCCGAAGAATCAGAACATGAACTACCCGATGACGCCGGAAATGCGCGCCATGTTCAAGGATCCGATCACGAAGGCCTACGACTGATCCTCGCGGACAGCCGTCGTGCGGGGGCTGCGGCCCCCGTGCGGCCCGATCCCGCTTCTTGACGTTCCCGCCGATTGCCATCACCATGAATTCGCACGCCACGCTCGGCATCCTCGGCGGCATGGGGCCTGCCGCAGGCATCGACCTGTGCCGCAAGATCGTCGAGCAACATCCCGCCGAGCGCGACCAGGATCACATTCCGTTCATCCTGTACTCGGTCCCGCAGATTCCCGATCGCACCGAAGCGCTGTTGCGTGACGGCGCCTCGCCGCTCGAGGGCATGCTCGACGGCGTTCACGCCCTGGAGCAATCGGGCGCCGGCTGCATCGCCATTGCCTGCAACACCGCGCACGCCTGGCTCGAAGCGCTGCGCACCCGCACCCGCCTGCCGGTGCTCGACGTGGTCGAGGCCGTGGCCGGCGAACTGTCCCGATGCGTCGCCCCGGGCTCGCCCATCGGCCTGATGGCCACCGAAGGCACGCACCACGCCAACGTCTATCGTCCCCGACTCGAAGCGCTGGGTTACCGCTTCGTCCGCCCGGCGCAACCGCTCGCGCATCAGGCGCTCGTCAACGAAGGCATTCGTCTGACCAAGGCCGGCGACGTCCGCCAGGGCGGCGAAGCGCTCGCCATGGCCATGGAGCCGCTGCTGGCCGCCGGCGCGCAACGCGTCATTCTCGGCTGCACCGAAATCCCCGTGGCGCTGGCCGCCGTGCAGACGCCGCTCGCCCGCTTCGGGCTCGACGCTTCGGCTGCGCTCGCGCGCGCGTGCATCGCCTGGTCGCTCGCCCACGAAGCCGACGCCGAGCCCCCTTCGCACACATCGCGCACCTCCCCCACCTCCTCCACCTCCCGCCCCTGAGCGCCCCCCGGTCGCGGTCGTCGAGCGCTTTCCTGCTCGGTCCTCGACCGCTTTCCTCCCCTGCGCGCGTCTCGCCACACGTCTTCTCCGACGAAGGCGATGTTGCGCCGCAATGACAAAATCCACGATTGTGCCGCCCGCAAGGGCGTCCGGCTTGGGTAGACTGGCGCTCGCGGGCAAAAGCGCGCCGGCCGGGCATTGGCGATGCCGGATCGGGTATCGGTGGGCGGGCGGCGGCCGAAGGCGGATGGAGGGCGGATGGAGGGCTGATGGAAGGCGAGCGGGTGGCGGACCGAAGGCCGATGGAATGCAATGGAAAGCAATGGAAAGCAATGGAAAGCGAACAGGGTGCGGCCAGATGCGAACCATGGCGCAGGAAAAAATCCCGCCGGCCCTGTCAGAAAAAAACTCACAAGGGAAAACCTGTGGAAAGCGGCGTGAAACGGGGATTGCGGCCACCAAATTCGCTGGCGTCTTTGGCTATAATGGCCCACAATCCATCGGACACCTGCCGGACTGCCGTCCGGCCATGAGCGCGTTTGCCTGAACGGGGAAGCACATGAGCGGCTGCGCGCTCAACGTGATGCAAGCACAGACAACAACAATGAGTTCAGATCGACTCCCAGCCGGTGTACCTCTGGTCGAGCCTTCGACCCTGGCGCCGGCAATCGCCGAGGCCATTGCCCCGGCGCCGGCCCCGGCACTGTCCCGGGCGCTGGTCGAGCTGACCGGCGGACTCTCGGCACATGTCGCTGCCGACGGCCGCTTCCTTTTCATTGCCGAAGCTTCCCTGCGCCTGCTCGAGTATTCGCGCGAGTACATCGACCACGCCACGCTGTTCGAGCTCACCGGCATCGAAGACGTGCCCCTGCTGCAGGACGCCTTTGCCGCCGCCCAGACCCTCGGCCCCCAGCAATGCACGGTGCGTCTGCTGCGCGGTCTGACCGACCGGGTGTGGATGCGGCTGCGCATCGCGCAATACACGCCCCGCATTGCCGGCGCCGGCGCCACCTTCCTCGTGCACGGCGAAGACATCACCGCCTTCAAGGAAAACGAGGCGCGCCTGTCCGATCTGGCCGTGCGCGACGCGGTGACCGGGCTGGGCAACCGCCAATACATTCAGCAGTGCATCACCGAGGCGATCCAGCACGCGCGCGAAGGCGGTCCGAACTTCGCCGTCGCACTGCTCGATCTGGACGGCTTCAAGAAAGTCAACGATTCGCTTGGCCACGACGTGGGCGACCAGTTGCTGCGCGACGCCGGTCAGCGCCTGGTCGCCCAGATCCGCGAGACTGACATGGCCGCGCGCATGGGCGGCGACGAATTCGTGCTGGTGTTGCCTGGCTGCGACAACGAGCAGGCGCTCACCGGGATCATGAAGCGACTGTTGTCCGCCGTGCAGCAACCCTTCCAGGTCGGCGACCAGTTGCTGCACCTCACGACAAGCATCGGCGTGTCGTTCTTCCCGCAACACGGCGATTCGGCCGGTCTGCTAATCAAGCACGCCGATGCCGCCATGTATTGCGCGAAGGATCGCGGACGCAATGGCCTGTTCGTCTATACGGACGACCTGGGCAATCTGCACCGCAAGGCGTTTTCGCTGGAATCGGCCATGTTCGAGGCGATTCACAACGGCGAATTCAGCCTGCATTACCAACCGATCTGCGACCCTATCTCGCTGAACGTGAAGGGTGTCGAGGCGCTCATGCGCTGGCATCCGGCACTCGGTCCGGTGTCGCCGGCCGAATTCATTCCGCTGGCCGAAGCCAATGGCCTGATCAACCTGCTGGGCGGCTGGGCGCTGCGCGCCGCCTGCATGCAGCTCGCGCGGTGGGATCGCACCCGGCTCGACGGGCTGTACATGTCGGTCAACGTCTCGGCACAGCAGTTTCACCATCCGTCGTTCCCGAGCCTTGTCTGGCAGGCGATCGCCGACTCGGGCGTCGAAGGTCACCGGCTGGTCCTCGAAATCACCGAGAGCGTGCTCATGCGCGACCCGGAGCAGGCCAACCTGGTGCTGCGCGAGCTGCAGACGCTCGGCGTGCGCTTCGCCGTCGACGACTTCGGCGCCGGCTATTCGAGCCTGGGCTACCTCAAGCGCTTCCCGCTGTCCGCGCTCAAGATCGACCGCAGCTTCGTGAAAGACATGCCGACGTCACCGAACGACCGTACGATCGTCACGGCCGTCCTGGGCCTGGCGCGCGAGCTGGGTCTGTCGGCGGTGGCCGAAGGGGTCGAGACGGAAGAACAACGGCAGATGCTGATCGATCGCGGCTGCCATTCCATCCAGGGCTGGCTGGTGTCGAAAGCCCTGCCTGCGGGAGAACTCGAGGCGGCCTTTGCGAGCGGGCGTCTCAATGTGGATGCCGGCCACTGACCGGACATCCCCGCTACCCATGAGCCTTACCAAAGAAAAGACGCTCGAATTACTGTGGCAGCGCATGGCCGAGCGCGGCGACTTCCCGTCGCTGCAACGCTCGGTGACGGGCATCGTGTCCGCCATGCAAAGCGAGAACACGAGCACGGCCGACCTGGCGTCGTCCGTGCTCTCGGACTTCGCGCTCACGCAGAAGGTGATTCGCCTGGCCAACTCCGCCATGTACGCGCCGTTCGGCTGCAACGTGACGACGGTCTCGCGCGCCATCATGATTCTGGGTGTCGACACCATCGGTCATCTGGCCCTCAGCCTGAAGCTGCTCGAGGGTTTCGGCGAAGTGGCGGCGCGCCGCGACGACATGGCGCGTGAGCTCGCCCGCGCCACGCTCGCCGGCGCGTTCGCGCGCGACATTACGGCCAAGAACGGCATTCGCGACGGCGAGGAAGCGGTCGTCTGCACGCTGCTGCACCATGTGGCGCGCCTGCTCGTCACGTATTGCTTCCCGAACGAGTGGACGCAAATCCAGACGCTCGCGGCGCAGCACGGCATCAGCGACAGCGACGCCTGCGAGCGCGTGCTCGGCATCTCGTTTCCCGAACTGTCCGAAGCGGCGGCGCGCAAGTGGGGGCTGCCCGAGTCGATCGCCACGAGCATGCGACCGATCGATCTCGACGGCGACGCCCCGCTCTCGCACACCGACTGGCTGTGCGCGGTGGCGAACATGTCCAACGAGATGGTGACCGAACTCACGCGCGGGGCCGACCCGGCGCGTCTGGCCGAGCTCGCCGAGCGCTACGCCGAGCGCCTCGCACTCGACATCGGCGAGGTGGTCTCGATCGGCGAGGAGATGGTGCGCGACACGAGCCATCAGGAATTCATCGCGATCAGCACCGGTGCGTCCAACACACGCCAGCCGCCGGCGGGCAAGCCGCTCGACTCGGCGCGGCGCCTGGCCGATGGGCTCTCGGAAGTGCGTGCGGCCACGGGCGAGACGGACGCCGTCGGCCTGCTCAACCTCACGCTCGAAGCGATTCTCCAGTCGCTCGGCTTCGTCAACTGCGCGGCGTTCGTTCGCGCGCCCGCCTCGAAGGTCTTCGAGATGCGCTTCGGCATCGGGCGCGACGTGCAGTCGCTGCTCGGCCTGAGCTTCCCCGAAGCGTTCGAACCGGACGTCTTTCACCTCGCGCTCACCAACGGCCGCGCCATCCTCATCGACAATGCCCGCGAGCCGCGTATCGTGCCGCGCATTCCGCTGTGGCACCGTCAACACTTCGCCCACGTGAAGTCGTTCTTCCTGCTGCCGGTCCGCCAGCGCAACCAGACCGTGGCGCTGCTCTACGGCGACTGGGGCGGAGCGCTCTGCGCGGGCGGCATCGGCGCGAAGGAAATGGAGTTCCTCCACCACATGGGGGAAGAAATCTCGAGCAAGCTCGACAGCGTGGCGCAGCACAACGCCGGCACGGGCGCGCACACCGACTCGCTGGCACGCAAACCGTCAGGCGCCGCCGGCGCTCGCTGAGCCGGCGCGCAGTCCCCGCCCCGCACCTCCTGCGCCGGTGCGCGCTCCCAATGCCGGAATTGGCTTGGCTTGGCTTGGCTTGGCTTGGCTTGGCTTGGCTTGGCTTGGCTTGGCTTGGCTTGGCTTGGCTTGGCTTGGCACCAGTGTCTCGGAGATTCATATGCCAGACGCAATCTTTAGTATTGCGAAAACGATATGATCCTCCGGCGCGAGATGTCCTCACGCGGCGCGCACAGGACGATTCGGGCGTTGCAGCGCGCACGCCCGGCCGGACGCGCTGCACGCCGGCGGCCCGCCGGGCCCATACGGCACAAGGCTTTGGCGCCCGTCGCTCCCGCCCGCCCGTGCAGGCGTACCATGGCGCCATGGCGCAGTTTTCTTCCCTCCCCTCGTGCCGGCCGCCGCGCGCCGCGCCTGCGTTCTGCGCACCGCGGTTTTTGACGCGGCTCGCCGCGTCCCGGTAAAAAATTTACGCTCGGTTTCGCCATGTAGATCAACTCACACCGTTGGATCAGGAGAAGACATGACGCAATCTGCTGCTGTACCGGTGCATCCGGTCGACGAGCGCCTGCCGCTTCCCAAGCTCTTCACGCTGGGCCTGCAACACGTGCTGGTGATGTACGCGGGGGCGGTGGCGGTGCCACTGATCATCGGCGGCGCGCTCAAGATGTCGGTCGATCAGGTGGCGTTCCTGATCAACGCGGATCTCTTTGCCTGCGGTATCGCCACCCTTATCCAGACGCTCGGCGTGTGGATCTTCGGTCTGCGTCTGCCGATCATGATGGGCGTGACGTTTACGGCCGTCACACCGATGATCGCCATCGGTACCAACCCCGAGCTCGGGTTGCTCGACATCTACGGCGCGACGATCGCCTCGGGCATCATCGGCATTCTGATCGCGCCCTTCATCGGCAAGCTGCTGCGGCTCTTCCCCCCGGTCGTCACGGGCACGGTCATCACGGTGATCGGCATCTCGCTCATGGGCGTGGGCATCAACTGGGCGGCGGGCGGATTCGGCAATCCCGACTACGGCAACCCGCTCTATCTGGGCGTGTCGTTTGCGGTGCTGCTCTGCATTCTCTTCATCACCAAGTACGTGCGCGGCTTCTTCGCGAACATCGCCGTGCTGCTCGGCATTCTGTTCGGCACGATCGTGGCGATCGTGCTGGGCAAGGTCTCGTTCGCCGGCGTGGCCGGGGCGCCGTGGTTCGGGCTCGTCATGCCGTTTCACTTCGGCATGCCGCGTTTCGACGCGGTTGCCATCGCGACCATGACGCTCGTGATGCTCGTGACGTTCATCGAGTCGACCGGCATGTTCCTCGCCGTGGGCGACATCGTCGGCCGTCCCGTCGATCAGAAGACGCTCGTGCGCGGCCTGCGCGTCGATGGGCTCGGCACGCTGATCGGTGGCGTGTTCAACACGTTCCCGTACACCTCGTTCTCGCAGAACGTCGGGCTGGTCGGCGTGACGGGGGTGAAGAGCCGCTGGGTGTGCGCAATGGGCGGCGTGATCCTGATCGTGCTCGGACTGTTTCCGAAGGTGGCGCACGTGGTGGCGTCGGTGCCGCAGTTCGTGCTGGGCGGCGCGGGTATCGTGATGTTCGGAATGGTGACGGCCACGGGCGTGAAGATTCTCTCGACGGTGGACCTGTCGAAGAACCGCTACAACCTCTACATCATCGCGATCAGTATCGGTGTGGGCATGATTCCGGTGGCGTCCGACAAGTTCTTCATGAAACTGCCGCACGCATTGGCGCCATTTTTCCACAGCGGCATTCTGCTCGCGTCGATCAGCGCCGTGCTGCTCAATGCGCACTTCAACGGCCTGCGCAGCGAGAAGGAGGCGACCGAGCTCGCTCAGGCGGCAGGCAAGCAGGCCGACGCGGCGCATTGAGCTCGCCGGCGGCGCGTCGGACTATCGCCCCCGGGCGATTTGCGACGGGCGGCTCAATGAAAGTTCCGGCTCGAGACGGTGAGCTCGCCCAACATCGGCGAGAGATCGACCAGGCGGTGCGCAACCAGGTGGGTCACGCGTTCCTCGCGCTGCCACACGCCTTCCACGCCCAGCAGCGAGGACGCCAGCAATTCCTTGCGCTGCGACTCGACCAGATCGGGCCAGACGATCACGTTGATCACGCCCGTCTCGTCTTCGAGCGAGACGAATATCGTGCCGTTCGCCGTGCCCGGCCGCTGCCGCCCCGTCACAATGCCCGCCGTGCGCACCCGATGGCCGTTCACGCCCTCGGTCTGCAGCTCGCGCGCCGTCTTCACGCGCATTCGCTTCAACTTGTCGCGCAACAGCAGCAGCGGGTGGCGCCGCAGCGTCAGCCCCGTGCTCGCGTAATCGGCCACGATGTCCTGTCCCTCGGGCATGGGCGGCAGCGCCACCGGCTCCTGCGCGCTGCCCGGCGCCGCATCGCGCAGAGCCGTGGCGCCGAGCAACGGCGTTGGCGGCTGCCAGGCGGCCACCGTCCAGCGCGCCTGACGGCGGCTGCCCAGCAGCGACGATAACGCGTCGGCCGCCGCCAGCGCGTCCAGGTCGCGCCGCGACAGCGCCGCGCGCGCGCTCAGATCGTCGATATCGGTAAACGGCCGCTGCCGCCGCGCGCTTTCGATCGCCCTGGCGCCTGGCGCCGACAGCCCCTTCACCAACGACAGCCCCAACCGCACCGCCGGACGGCGTGCGCCGCCATGACGCCCGACGCGCGCCTCGGGGCGCGACTCGACGTCGCTCACGCATACGTCGATGGCGCGCACCTCCACGCGATGCCGCCGCGCATCCTGCACCAGTTGCGACGCCGAATAGAACCCCATCGGCAAACTGTTGAGCAGCCCGCACAGGAACATCTCCGGCGCATGGCACTTGAGCCACGCGCTCGCGTAGGCCAGCAGCGCAAAACTCGCCGCGTGGCTCTCCGGAAAACCGTACTCGCCGAAACCTTCGATCTGGCGGCAAATGGCCTGCGCGAAGTCACGCGGATAACCATTCTTCAACATGCCATCGATGATGCGCGTCTGAAATTTTTCGAGGCCGCCCTTGCGCTTCCACGCGGCCATGGAGCGGCGCAACTGGTCGGCGTCTCCTGCCGAGAAGCCGGCCGCGATCATGGCGATCTGCATGACCTGCTCCTGGAAAATCGGCACGCCCAACGTTCGCTCGAGCGCCGGTTTGATCGCATCGCACGGATATTGGATGTCCTCGGGCCTCTGCTTGCGACGCTGCAAGAACGGATGCACCATGCCGCCCTGGATCGGCCCCGGCCGCACGATCGCCACCTGCACGACAAGGTCGTAATACTGCTTCGGCTTCAGCCTCGGCAGCATGCTCATCTGCGCGCGCGACTCGATCTGGAACACACCGACGGTGTCGGCGCGGCGAATCATGCCGTAGGTGGCCGGGTCTTCGCGCGGGATATCGGCAATCGTCATTGGCGCGCCCCGCCACTCGCCCAGCAGATCGAGCGTGCGGCGCAACGCGCTGAGCATGCCGAGCGCGAGCACGTCGACCTTGAGCAGCTTGAGCGTCTCGATATCGTCCTTGTCCCACTGGATGACGTAGCGATTCTTCATCGCCGCCGGTGCAATCGGCACGAGTCGCGAGAGCTTGTCGCGCGAAATGACGAAGCCCCCCACATGCTGCGACAGGTGGCGGGGAAAGCCGATCAGCCGCGTCACGAGCTCTGCCCACAGCCGCGTGGTCGGCGCGTCGGGCGACAGCCCCTGGGCCGCCATGCGCGCGAGCAGATTCTCGCGGCCGTCCCACCATTGCTGGCTCTGCGCGACCTGCTCGACGATCGACAGATCGATGCCCAGCGCCCGCCCCGTATCGCGCACCGCACTGCGCATGCGATAGCAGATCACCGTTGCCGCCAGCGCCGCGCGCTCCACGCCATACTTGCCGTAGATGTACTGGATCACCTGCTCGCGCCGCTGGTGCTCGAAGTCCACGTCGATATCGGGCGGCTCGTTGCGCTCCTTCGAGAGGAACCGTCCGAACAGCAACTCCACCTCGTCCGGATTGACCTCGGTGATCCCGAGGCAGTAGCACACGGCCGAATTGGCCGCCGAACCCCGCCCCTGGCACAGAATGCCTTCACGACGGGCGTAGCTCACGATGTCGTAGACCGTCAGGAAATATGGCTCGTATTCGAGCTCCTCGATGAGCGCCAGTTCGTCGTCGATGAGCTTTTGCACCTTCGGCGGCACGCCCCTCGGATAGCGGCGCTTCGCGCCCGCCGCCACTTCCTGCCGCAGATACGTCACCGGCGTGTGGCCGGCCGGCACCAGTTCCTCCGGATATTCGTAGCGCAGGGTGCGCAATTCGAAATGGCAGCGCGACGCGATGGCGACCGTCTCGGCCAGCGTATCAGGCGGATAAAGCCAGGCGAGCCGCACACGCGTGCGCAGATGCTGCTCGGCGTTCGCGGCGAGCGCCAGTCCGCACGCCTGCACCGGCTTGCCCAGTCCAATGGCGGTGAGGGTGTCCTGCAACGGCTTGCGCGAGCGCGCGTGCATGAGCACATGTCCCGTGGCTACGAGCGGCACGCCGCATTCGGCCGAGATCGCGCGCAGCCGCGCCAGGTGCGCTTCGTCGTCGGCGCGATGCCGACGCTCGAGTGCGAGCCACACGCGCCCCTCGCCGAAGGTCTGCGCCGCCCAGCGGGTTTGCGCCCGCGTGCGCTCCGGACTCGCGTCGGCATCGGGTACGACGATGATCAGACAGCCCGGCAGGCCGCGCAGATGCGCCTGCGCCGCGGCCGGTTCGCTGAAGTCCCGCGCATGCAGCCGGTAGCCGCGGTTCGGCCCGCGCATGCGGCCGAGCGTGATCATCTCCGAGAGATTGCCGTAGCCTTCACGGTGCTGCGCGAGCGCCACCAGATGCACGGTGCCGAGCGCGTCGAGATCCGGCGAGCAGGCTTCGGTATCGGGCGTCGCGGCCTGAGTCGCGCCGTCCGGCGCATGCACCGGCGTGAGACGAAATTCGCTGCCGACGATCAAGGACATCGATTTGTGCTGCACCGCTTCGGCCAGGGCGCGCACGACGCCCGCGACCGAGCATTCATCGGTGATCGCCAGCGCGGCGTAACCCAGGGCCGCGGCTCTTGCGACCAGTTCCTCCGGATGCGACGCCCCCCGTTGAAAGGAAAAATTCGACAGGCAATGCAGCTCGGCATACGCGGGCAGACTGCCGTCGTCGGTCGCACGCGGGTTGGCAGGCGCCGCCTGGACGGCGTCGCCGTCCTCGCTGGCGGCAAGTCCTTCGGTCGGGCCTTGCCAGGGCAGAAAATCGTCGAGATTCATGACTCAAGCGAGTGTGTCGGCTTAACCGAACAGGCCGTGCAGATACCACGCCGCATCGGCCCCCTGCACGGGACGCTCGCGAAACACCCACAGCAACGCGCCCGTGGTATCGGCGGCGATGAAGTAGTCGCGCGTGACGGTGCCCGGCTCCCACCATCCGGCCTCGATGCGTTCCGGGCCGCTCACCAGTTGCAGCGGCCCCTGCCGCCACGGCCGCTCGTGCAGCACGCTCAAGCGCTGCGGTGCGTCGAGCAGCCACGCCGGGCGCGGCGGCAATCCGGCGCGGCGCTCGCCCGCGCCCTGCCCGCCGCACGCGGTACTGCCGAGCGCACCATACGGCACGCTGGCAAAGGCCCGCTCCGGCCGATGATCCTCACGCACCTGAAGCCGCAGCACCTGCTCGTCGCCAAGACGGGCGGCCACACGTTCCATCAACTGCACGAAGTCCTGCCGGGCGCGTCCCGGCTCGGGCAGCAGCGAGCCGCTGCGCAGCTCGTGGGCACTCGTATGCGCGACGTCGAGCCGCAGCGTGAGCACCGGCGCGACCAGTGGCGAGCGAGCCAGCCGCTCCTTGCATAACGACAACAGATGCGCGGGGGCCGCGCTCGCTTCGGCCAGACGGATCTCCAAGCGCGTAGGCGCGAGCGTGTGCCGGCCAACGGGCTCATGTTCGAGCACGAGCGTCAGCGCGCGGGCCGCAAGCTGCCCGGCGCCGAGCCAGCCGGTGAGCTGGGCGAGCAGACGGCGCAGGCCGAAGAGCAGCACCTCGATATCGTGAGTGAGCGAAGGCAACGGCAACACCGCCTCGAAGTGCGGCGGCGCGCGATACCAGTCCGGCGCTTCGGGGGCTTCGCCATAGGCGCGGGCAAGCGCGGCCGGCAGCGCCGGCCCGCAACGACGTCTCACGCCCGCGGCGGGCAGCCCGCGCAATTCGCCCAGCGTCGCGCATCCGATCTGCGCGAGCCAGTCCAGCCACGGCTGCGCCTCGGGCAGCAGCACGACCGGCAGCGAATCGAGTTGCTTCGGCAGATCCGCCGGTAAGGGCGGCAACGTGGGTGCGAACGCCCGCGGCGCGGTGCATGCCGCTGATACTCCCGATGCCGTGGATACCGCAATCCCGGCCAGCGCCCGGTGATCGGAAGCGCGCGCCTGCATCGCCGCCTGCAACTGACAGGGGGCGGGGCCATGGGAATCGACATGCCGGGGCACGGCGCTGGCGGCGCGCGCCAGCAACGCCGCCGCACTGGCCGTGGCGGCAACGCCCAGCGAGGCCCGATGCCCGAGCGCTTCGGCACTCTCGAGCACCTGCGCGCACAACGACGCAAGCCCGCCGAACAGGCGCAGACTCGGCGCCGCATCGAGCAGCACGCAGTGCGGCGAGGCGATGGCGACATCGGGGCCGAAGCGCAGCAGCGCCAGCGCCAAGGCTTCGAGGGCCTGCATCTCGGCGGCTTCGTCGCGGTCGTGAAATCGGGCCTGCGGCAGCAACGCCAGCACGCCGCCGCGACGCATGCCGGATTGCACGCCGGCGGCCTGCGCCGCCTCGCTCGCCTGCCACACACGCGACTGCGCCAGCACGACCGTCGTGTCCACGGGCATGCCCGGGGCGTCAGTCTGCAGGCGCGCCGATGCGATCTCGAGCGCCAGATACGGCAGGTGCAGGGCGATCCAGCAAGCCATGCGCAACTCCAGAAACAGCAGCAGAAACAGAAAACGAAGGGCTCGAAACGGCCCGGCGGGCTTCCCCTGAGGAGTCGGAAGTGACGGGGGGAACGGAAGTGGCAGGCGCCGGTGCGTCGCGGCGCGCCACGCCCGCCGCGGGTTGCGACGCCCGCGTATAGGGTGCGGGCAGCGTCAGCCAGAGCGGCTCGAGCCGGGGCGGCCCGCGCCGTTTATGAAACTGCACCCCCAGACGGCTGCCCTGGCCGACGCTCAGCCCCAGCCGCAATGGCGCGGCGGACGCCGTGGCCGCCGCCGCGCGCGGGCGCATCACCCAGGCCAGCGTCTGGCCACCGCCGGCAGCGACCTGCAAGCGCCGGATCTGCTCGGGCGTGGCCGCCGGCAGCCATGCCAGCACGGCGCCGCAGCACGCACTCTTGAGTGCCTGCTCGGCACACCAGAGCATGTCCCGATCCTCGGCGCGCGCACTGCCGCCCCCCCGTTCCCTTCGCTCCCCGCGCGCCTTCGGCGCCCCCGACATCTTTCGCGCCGGCCGCACCACCACGCTGAGCCAGCGCAGGTCGATGCCCCACCCCGCCAACGCGGGTGCATACGGCAGCATCGGCGGCGCAATCACCATCACCGGCTGGCCCGCCTGGGTGAGATCGCGCAGCACCGGCGCCAGCAGCCGCCATTCCCCAATGCCCGGTCGGTCGCTTAGCAATTCCGTCACCGCACCATGCGGCCACCCGGCGCCGGGCAACTCGGCGTCGAGCGCGGCAAAGCCGGAACGATGGCCAGCGCGGCGGCAATGCGCCAGTTCACTGGCGCGCCACAGCCCGGCAGGCAGAGACGAAAGTGACAGGGTCATGGTGCACCCAAATACTGTATGAATGTACAGTATAGCAGTTCATGCGCACTTTACGTGACTTCCGCCGCGACGCCATGCTTGCGGCTTGCCGCAAGGCCGGCTACCGTGAGTGTCATTCCTCGTCTGCCCAGCCAGTCCCCTCTTCATGCCGCTGCCGACTACCGCCACCGCCCCGTTCTGTCCCGCCGAAGTCAAAGGCAGCATCGTCATTGACGCCCGCGAATCACGCTGGACGAAACTCAAGCGCTTTGCCGGTCCGGGACTGCTCGTGGCCATCGGCTACATGGATCCGGGCAACTGGGCCACGGACATTCAGGCGGGGTCGCAATTCGGTTACGCGCTACTCTGGGTGGTGGCGCTATCGAGCCTCGCGGCCATCTTTCTCCAGATGCTCGCCGCCCGGCTCGGCCTCGTGGCCGGACGCGACCTCGCCCAAGCGAGCTACGATCGCTACGGACGCACGGGGCGCGTCGTGCAATGGATCACCGCCGAGATATCGATCATCGCCTGCGACATTGCCGAGGTGCTCGGCTGTGCTCTCGCCTTCAAGCTGCTGCTCGGTGTGCCGCTCGCCTGGGGCATCGTGCTCACCGCGCTCGACACGATGATCGTGCTGGGCCTGCAGGGCAAAGGCTTTCGGCAGATCGAAGCCATCGTGTTCGGGCTCATCGGCACGATGGCCTTTTGCTTCGTCGCGCAAGTCGCGATGGTGCCGCCCGACTGGCACGCCGTGGCCGCCGGTCTCGTGCCCGGCGCGCCGAGCCACGACCGGCGCGACGCCATCGTACTGGCGCTGGGCATCGTGGGCGCGACGATCATGCCGCACAACCTGTATCTGCACTCGTCAGTCGTACAGACGCGCCGCGTGAGCGGCGGCAAGCGCGGTCAGGTCCACGACACCCTCGCACTGGTACGCATCGACACATGGGTCTCGCTCATGCTGGCGATGTGTGTGAATGCGGCAATTCTGATTCTTGCCGGCTCTGCCTTTCACGCGAGCGGCCAGACTCACGTCGCCGATATCGAGCAGGCCTACCAGCTCATCACGCCGATCGCCGGCAGCGCCGCCGCGTTCCTGTTCGGCATTGCGCTGCTCGCTTCCGGGCAAAGTTCGACGCTCACCGGCACCATCGCGGGGCAGGTCATCATGGACGGCTTCCTGCATCTGAAGATTCCTTGCTACCAGCGACGGCTGATCACGCGCGGACTGGCGCTCGTGCCTGCACTGATCGGCGTGCTGTGGCTCGGCGAGGGCTCCGTGGGCAAGCTGCTCGTGTGGAGTCAGGTGCTGCTCAGTCTGCAACTGCCGTTCGCGATGTGGCCGCTCATCCGTTCGGTGAGCGATTCGCGCGTGATGGGCGGCAATGCCATCAGATGGCCGACGCAGGTCGCGGCCTGGACGCTCTTCGCGGTCATCACCGCCACCAATCTGCTGCTGATCTTCGGCCTCGACTGATGAAAAGGAACGGCGCCCCCCAAGGGCGAGAACGGCGGGCGAGAACGGCATGGCCTATGACTTTCCGGAGCATACGCATGCCCCTGCCGCATGCTAAGATCAGCACCCCTTACCAGGTCTTACAAGTCAAAAAGCGCAGTATTCCGTAAGGGGATCAGACACCCTCAGCAGGACGGCGCCGCCGGGCGTCGCCGCCTGCCGGGTCACAACATCTACAGGGGTATCACCGTGCAGAAGAAGTCCAGCATCGCACTGCTCAGCGCCGCCATGCTCGCTGTCGGCGTGCTCGGCGGTTGCGCCACAGAGAGCTCGCGTTCCGTGCAGGTCGCCAAGGTCGAAAGCGCCAGCCGTCCATACGTCGGCACACGCACACCGATCGCCGTCGGCAAGTTCGACAACCGTTCCGCGTACATGCGCGGCGTCTTTTCCGATAACGTCGATCGTCTCGGCAGCCAGGCCAAGACGATCCTGATCACGCATCTGCAACAGACCCAGCGCTTTAACGTGCTCGACCGCGACAACATGGCCGAGATCCGTCAGGAAGCCGACATCAAGAAAACCCAGCAAACGCTCAAGGGCGCCGACTACGTGATCACCGGCGACGTCGTGGAGTTCGGTCGCAAGGAAGTGGGCGACAAGCAGTTGTTCGGCATCCTCGGCCGCGGCCGCGAGCAGATCGCTTACGCCAAGGTCAACCTGAACGTGGTCAACATCGCCACGTCGGAAGTCGTCTATTCGAGCGGTGGCGCGGGCGAATTCGCCCTGTCCAACCGCGAAGTGATCGGCTTTGGCGGCACGGCCGGTTACGACTCGACGCTCAACGGCAAGGTGCTCGATCTCGCCATGCGCGAGGCCGTGAACAACCTGGTCGCCGGCATCGAGAGCGGTGCCTGGACGCCCGGCAAGTAAGCCTCGCCTTTCCCAATATTGCGCATGTCGCAGCGCGTCGGGCACGACGCGCCGGTCCCGCACGTCGAGTGCGGGACCGGCGCTCGCGTGTCGGGCGCCGTGCTGCGCGACATGCCCATCAGGATCGTTATCGCCATGAACCGCAAGTTCTCTATCGGCCGTGCTGCCGCCGCGCTCCTCGCCGGCGGTGTACTGCTCACCGGCTGCGCCACGCCCAACAAGCCGCTTTACGCGTGGGAAAGCTATCAGCCGCAGGTCTACGAATACTTCAAGGGTGAATCGAAGGAAGCCCAGATCATTGTGCTCGAGCGCGATCTGGAGAAGATGAAAGCCGGCAACAACGCCGCGCCCCCGGGCTATCACGCCCACCTTGGCCTGCTCTACGCCTCGGTCGGCAAGCCGGACAAGATGGTCGAGGAATTCCAGACCGAGAAGCAACTGTTCCCTGAATCGGCCGGCTACATCGACTTTCTGCTCAAGAACAAGACCCCGGAGGCCAAGCAATGATCGTCCGTCTGTGCAAATGGATCAGCGTCGCGGCGCTGGCCGTCGTCATGACCGGCTGTGCCGTGCATCAGGCCAAGCCGTATGACTACACCGCGTTCAAGGAGAGCAAGCCGAAGTCCATTCTGGTGCTGCCCCCGCTCAATGAATCGCCGGACATCGACGCGACTTACAGCGTGTTCTCGCAAGTCACCGCGCCGCTGGGTGAGGCCGGCTATTACGTACTGCCGGTGGCGCTCGTCGACGAGTCGTTCCGCCAGAACGGCCTGACCGTTGCCGGCGACATCCATCAGGTGAGCCCGGCCAAGCTGCGCGAGATCTTCGGCGCCGACGCGGCGCTCTACATCAAGATCGAGCAGTACGGCACGAAGTACATGGTGGTCGACAGTGCGACGGTGGTCACCGTGACAGCCGAGCTCATCGACCTGCGCAACGGCGCCAAGCTGTGGAGCGGCGCCGCCAGTGCGTCGAACAACGAGGGGGGCAATAACAACAGCGGTGGCGGCCTGATCGGCATGCTCGTTACGGCTGCGGTCAAGCAGATCATCAACAGCGTGTCGAACGCCGGTTACACGGTGGCCGGCACGGCCAGCGCACGATTGCTGTCCGCCGGCCGACCCAACGGCATCCTCTACGGCCCGCGTTCACCGAAGTACGGGACGGACTAACCGCCGCCCTGGGCAACGCGCCGGAGCGCGCCGCGTCCGCGCGTTGCGCCGCCAGGAGTCCATTCGTCGGGAGGCGCTTCCGTCTCCCTGTCTCCGCTCCCCTCTCCCTTTCTTCTCTTTCTTCCCATCCATCCCCGGCACGACCTGAGACGCACGCGGTGTCGCGCTCGCTGCCGGCTTCCATGCGCGCCAGCACACCGCCAGCGCGCCGCGTAAACGACAAAGCGTGCCCCGTAAGCGAGGCGTGCCCCGTAAGCGACAAAGCGTGTCGCGTAAACGACAAAGCCCGCCAAGATGGCGGGCCATTGCGCGAACCGATCCCGGGTACGACGGAGGATCGGCATCCGGACTGACGGCGGGGCGCCGTCGCACATCATCACAACGATGACGGGAATCGCCCGATAAGACGATCGACTTGCCTGATTGCGCCAGCGACGACCGTTCGTCCGGAAGGGACTTGCTTAGTAACCGGCGGTTTCGAGCGCGCGGATACGTTGTTCCAGCTCGATGATGTCCTTCGACTCAGCCAGGAACGCTTCACGACGACGACGCTCAGCAGTTTCAAACCAAGTGTTCACGACTTCAAAAAGGGCGGCAAACATGACGTTTCTCCAGTTCATTAGTGTGCTGCATCGCAGCAGTGCTTCGCATTATATAGGGTTTTCCCGTAAAGGGTTAGCCCTGAGATGCAAAAACCCCACAAAATCTGCTAGAGCGTCACTTCGAATGCAGACGATTCCAAAATAGATCCATAAAAATCAAATAGATATACTATTTTCGATGTGCGACGACAGGGTTTCGCGCCCCATCGCCCGCAAGCCGATCAAAAATCGCACGGACAAAAAAAGCGCCGCTGCTGCGACGCATCATCGTGAATCACCCGATCTGCGGGTGTCGGCCTCACGCGTCTTCGGGCGCACACGAGCGCGCACTGCCGTCGCGCGCCTGCTGAAGCGAATCCCGCACCTCGCCTGCCGCATCCAGCCCGGAAAGCTCCGACGTCCCGCCCAGCCACCCGGAGCCGCGATCAGCCCGGTGGCGCGTGCCGGACCTGGGTGTCGCCATCAGCGACCGGTCCGGCCGCAGCGCTATTGCCGGAAGCCGTTTGCTGCGGTGTCGCGCCGGATGCCGCGGCGCCGACGGCCCGTTCGGGCGCCGGCGCCACCGACTCACCCGCGTGACACGGCAGTTCGGCAGCCGCGATCCCTTCGAGAATCGGGCATTCGGGTCGATCATCGCCGTGGCAGTGCATGGCGAGATGGGAGAGCGTATCGCGCATCGCGACGAGCTCGCCGATGCGTTGGTTCAACTCCTCGACGTGCGACTGCGCCAGCGCCTTGACCTGCGCGCTGGAACGGTCCCGATCCTGCCAGAGCGCCAGCAACTGACGGATCTGGTCGATACCAAAACCCAAGCGCCTCGCCTGACGAATGAATCGAAGCAGATGGAGATCCTGCTCGCCATAACGCCGGTAACCTGCCTCGGAGCGGGGGCTCGGGGGCATCAGGCCGATACTTTCGTAGTACCGGATCATCTTGGCCGTCACGCCGCTGGCCTGCGCCGCTTGTCCGATGTTCATGGCTGCCTCACTGGGGGGAACGAGGGTTGAACGACGGGGAATACGAACCGTTCATCTTGGCGCGGTCGCCGTCCGACAGCACGAGTCGGGCGCTGATCGGCGCATGATCGGAAATCCGTGACCAGGGGCGCCCGTGTAAAACTTGCGCCCCTTCAATATGAAAGCCTCGCGCGTAGATGCGGTCAAGTCGTAAAAGCGGCAATCCGCTCGGAAAACTGCGCGCGGGACGCCCCGCGCTGTTCTGAAACACCTCGGTCAGCGCCAGCCTTTCCGCAAGCAGCCGATCCGCCTGGTTGCTCCAGTCGTTGAAGTCGCCGGCAATGATCAGCGGCGCGTCGTCCGGAATGGCCTGCGCAACCCGCTCGGTGAGCATTTCGAACTGGCGACGCCGGCCAGGACCCGCCAATGACAAATGAACGCACAGGCAATGCAATGGCTGGCTCAGGCCGGGCACGGCAATCTCGCAATGCAGCATGCCGCGCCTCTCGAAACTGTATGTCGTGATGTCGTGGTTATCCGACCTGACGATCGGATACCGGCTCAGGATGGCATTGCCGTGATGCCCGTGATCGTAGACGACATTACGCCCATACGCATGATCGCTCCACATGGCGCCGGCCAGGAACTCGTGCTGCGGCTGGATCGGCCAGTTGGTGTGCCGCACTGCGTGCCGCTGATGCATGCCCTGCACTTCCTGCAGGAAAACCAGATCCGGCGCCAGCCCTTCCAACCCCGCGCGCAACTCGTGGACGCGCAAGCGATTGAATGCAGAGAAGCCCTTGTGAATGTTGTAACTCGCGATGTGCAGACTATTCATGTTCGGCAGCATTAACTCCGTGCCGGAAGGCAGACGATATCCGCTAGATGGGGCCGCTTTCCGCGATTTTCAAGTCAGAATAATGCGGGCGACGCATCGGACGGCATTGTCCCGCGCGTCGCCTCCACACTTCGATTATGCGCCGTTCGCCTTGTGCCCGGGCAAACGGGTTGCCGGTGCCGCTCCGACACCGGCGAGCGCGCCCGCCGCAGTCGAGGCGGCGCCGCCATCCTGCGCCGGACGCCAGCGACGCAGCAACAGCGCGTTACTCACCACGCTCACACTGCTGAGCGCCATCGCAGCCCCGGCGATCACCGGGCTTAGCAGCCCGAATGCCGCCAGCGGGATACCGACCACGTTGTACGCAAACGCCCAGAACAGGTTCTGGCGGATCTTCGACCACGTGCGGCGCGACACGTCGATGGCGTCGGCCACGCGCAGCGGGTCGCCGCGCATGAGTGTGATGCCCGCCGTCTGCATGGCAACGTCGGTCCCCGAGCCCATGGCAATGCCGACATCCGCCGCGACCAGTGCGGGCGCATCGTTGATGCCGTCGCCGACCATCGCCACGACCGCCCCGCCGCGCTTGAGCTGCGCAATCACCTCGGCCTTGTGTTCGGGCAGCACGTCGGCGTGAACCTCGTCGAGTCCCAATGCGTTGGCCACGGCGCGCGCACTGCCCGCGTTATCGCCCGTTACCATCACGCAGCGCACGCCCAGCGCGTGCAGCCGATCGATAGCCGGCCGCGCGCTCGCCTTGAGCGTATCGCCGAAGGCCAGCAGTCCCAGCAGCCGCGGCTCGCCCCGACCACTCTCTTCGCCCCCCTTCACCGTCTCGACGAGCCACGACACAGTGCGTCCCTCGCCCGCCAGTCGAGCGGCTTCCGACGCCAACGCTCCCTGCGACACGCCCAATTCCTCGAGCAAACGCGCATTTCCCAATTGCAGTAAATGCTTGCCGCCCTTCGCCTCCCCGGCGCCATCGTTCGCGACCTCGTTTGCGACCTCGTTTGCGACCTCGTTTGCGACCTCGTTCGCAATCTCGATACGCGCGCGCATGCCACGTCCGGGCAACGCGACGATGTCCGACGCAGCCGGAATTGTCGCGGCCAGCCCCGCTTCGTCGGCGGCCACCGTCACTGCCGTGGCGAGCGGGTGCGAACTGCCCGATTGCACGGCGGCCGCCCAGCGCAGCAGCGTGTCGGCGCTCACGCCCGCTGCAGGCAAATGCGCCACGAGACGCGGCTTGCCTTCGGTGAGCGTACCGGTCTTGTCGAACGCGACGACGTTCACGCGATGTGCCAACTCCAGCGCTTCGGCGTCTTTGATGAGAATGCCCTGCCGCGCCGCCGCGCCGGTGCCGACCATGATCGCGGCCGGCGTGGCGAGCCCCAGCGCGCACGGGCATGCGATGACCAGCACGGCAACCGCGTTGAGCAAAGACGCCTCGAGCCCCAGTCCGAGCGCCCAGCCCGCGACAACCGTAGCGATCGCAATGAGCACCACGACCGGCACGAACACTGCGGCCACGCGATCAACGGCGCGCTGAATCGGCGCCTTGCCGGCCTGCGCGTCCTCGACCATGCGAATGATGCGGGCGAGCGCGGTATCGGCGCCGACAGCCGTCGTCTCCACGCGCAACGTGCCCGCGCCATTGATCGAGCCGCCCACCACCGTATCGCCTTCGCCCTTGTCAATAGGCAGCGGCTCGCCGGTCAGCAGAGACTCGTCGAGCTGACTGGCGCCGCGACGGATCACGCCGTCGACGGGAACACGCTCGCCCGCACGGACGACCACCCAATCGCCGACCTTCACCTGCCCCAGCGGCACCATGGCTTCGCTGGTCGCGTCGTTCGGATCGCGCAGCACGCGCGCGGCCTCCGGGCGCAGCGCCGCCAGCGCGCGAATCGCTTCGACGGTACGGCGCTTCGCGCGGGCCTCGAGCCACTTGCCGAGCAACACCAGCGTAATCACGACGGCCGCCGCTTCGAAATACAGATGCGGCATGCTGCCCGCGGGCGCGCGCCACCATTCGTACAGGCTCAGGCCGTAGGCGGCCGACGTACCGAGCGCCACGAGCAGATCCATATTGCCGCTGCCGGCACGCACTGCCTTGTAGCCGGCGCGATAGAACCGCGCGCCGAGCCAGAACTGCACCGGCGTGGCGAGCAGCCACTGCACCCAGGGCGGCGGCATCACGTGCACCCCGAACGGTTCGAGCAGCATGGGCAGCAACAGCGGCAGCGACAGCAACGCCGCGACGGCCACCGGCCACCACGTCGGCCCATCGCCGGCCGGCGTCGCCTGCGCCGGGTCGGCCACGGGCGACGCTTCATAGCCGGCTTTCTCGACCGCCGCGCCGAGCGCAGCCACGTCGACCACGCCGCGCACGCCGCGCACCGCTGCGCGCTCCGTCGCCAGATTGACGTTGGCCTCGATCACGCCGGGTACGTTGCGCAACGCTTTTTCGACGCGCCCGGCGCACGAGGCGCAAGTCATGCCGCCGATGGCCAGCTCGAACGACTGTTGCGCGACCTGATAGCCCGCGTCGTTCACGGCCGCTTCCACCGCGCCCAGCAGTGCCGCGGGCGCCACGTCGGCAGCCGCTTCCACGGCCGCCGTCTCCGTTGCAAGGTTCACATTGGCGCTCGCCACGCCGGGCGCGCGCCGCAATGCCTTTTCCACGCGCGTCACGCACGACGCGCAGGTCATGCCTTCGATACCGACCGACCAGCTCTGAGTCATTTAAAGGCCTCCACGAGGACTGTCATCATGCGTTACAGCTTAGACCTTGCCATGACGGGAAGGTCAAGCCCTCCGCGACAAGACGCCGCAATCGAGGACACGGACGACGATGTCGACATTGCCGTCAATGTGCTTCCATGCGCCTCAACACGCTTGCATGCGCTTCAATACGCCTCAATACGCTTCACGATACGCCTGCTCGTCCGGTATCGGTTTGGGCGGCGTCCGAGCGACAGCGCGAATCGACTGAAAAAAGTCCTTGAGCTTACCGCCATGGGAAGCTCTATCATCGAATCGTCGGGGCAACACGGATTCCAGCCGGTCCCAACCGGACCTAACCGGACCTAACCGGACCCAACCGGACGCCGTCCCCTCCCGCCATCCACCGGGCAACCGGACACTTTCTCGAGGAGATCAACATGCAAGTGCAAGTCGAAGGTATGAGCTGCGGCCATTGCGTCAAGACCGTCACCCGCGCGATCACCGAGCGCGACGCGAACGCCAAGGTCAACGTCGATCTCGGCGCAGGCCGCGTCGACGTCGAAAGCCGCCTCTCGCCTGCCGAAGTCACCGCGGCCATCACCGACGCCGGCTACACGGTCAAAGGCACCAACGCCTGAGGTCCGCCCGCCGCGCCGGCATCGGCGGGCGTTCCCCGAAAAAGCGTCGCCATGCCCCGCGCGGTATTGCGACGTTTTCGTCGTCGGCGCATCAATCCCGTACACCGCGCGCAGTCTCTGCTGCAGACTGGCCGCCGCTTGTGCTACGCTCTACGTCGCCGAATACGCAAGGCCGCCGCACGATGCGATACCCGACACCGTGTGGCCATGCGTGCGGCAATACACGTCTTCAGGGCGGGGTGAAAGTCCCCACCGGCGGTATGCGACGCGGCACAGTTCACGCTGTGTGCGTCACGAGCCCGCGAGCGCCTGTCACCGTCCCGTTGCGGACACCGGCAGGGTCAGCAGATCTGGTGAAATGCCAGAGCCGACGGTCACAGTCCGGATGAGAGAAGATGCGTCGATACCCGCGAGCCATGGGACGCCGTTCCGTGGTCACGTCCGTTCGCATGCCCTGAAACGTTTTTCGCCCGTTTGACTTACGCGAGGAGCGTTTCATGTCCGTCAATTCAGCCAACCAAGCCGCTCCGGCATCCGCCGATCCCCTGCGCGCCTATCCGGCGTTCACCCACCTGCCGCCGGTCGAGGTGCGTCTGGCCGCGTCGCTCGAAGCCATGCGCGAAGGCCGTCCGGTCATTCTCATGGACGACCTCGACCGCGAGAACGAAGCCGATCTGATCGTCGCGGCCGAGAAAATCACGCCGGCCACGATGGCCATGCTCATCCGCGAATGCAGCGGCATCGTCTGCCTGTGCCTGCCCGACGAGACGCTGCGCCGTCTCGAGCTGCCGCCGATGGTCGAACAGAACCAGAGCCGCCATGGCACCGCGTTCACGGTGACGATCGAGGCGCGCCAGGGCGTGAGCACCGGCGTCTGCGCGGCCGATCGCGTCACGACGATCCGCGCGGCCATTGCCGACGACGCCAAGCCGTCCGATCTCTCCCGCCCCGGCCACGTCTTCCCGCTGCGCGCGCAGCCCGGCGGCGTGCTCACCCGGCGCGGCCACACCGAAGGCTCGGTCGATCTGGCGATTCTCGCCGGCCTCAAGCCGGCCGCCGTGCTGTGCGAGCTGATGAATCCCGACGGAACCATGACGCGCGGCGCCGACATCGAGCGCTTCGCCGAGTTGCACGGCCTGCCAATTCTCACCATCGACGAGTTGGCGACGTACCGCCGTCAGCAGGCGCAAGGTCGCGCTCAGGCCGCCTGAACCGCCAGCGGCGACAGGCCCACAGCGCCGTGGTCTCGGCGCCGGGCGAGGCCGAGGGCGCCTGGCAGTGCCGGACGGTGAGGTGCCGGGCTGCCATGCACGCCCCCTAAGCCATCGCCCATCGCCCATCGCCCATGGCCCATGGCCGGCCCGCGCGTCCGACGCTTCCCTCTAACGCCGCTCACCCCGTCGCGCGCCGTAACTTCTATAATTGTCGGACATTCCTAGCATCATAAAAGTTACGAGGAAGACGCCATGACGCAAAGTGCCCCTCAAAGCCGACCGGACGCCGCCGCCGTCCTTGCCCGATGGGAAGCCGACGAAGCCGCCGTGCGGGCACGGCTGGCCCGCGGCGGACCCGCCCGCTTCGGCGTGGCCGCCCCCTCGGACGTCGCGGGCTTGTCCGGCAACGAGATTTTCCAGGCGATGTTCGACGGCAAGCTGCCGATGCCGCCGATCAGCGAGACGCTCGGCTTCATCGCCATCGAGATCGCCGACGGACGCGCCGTCTTCCAGGGCCGCCCCGCCCTGCCCTACTACAACCCCCTCGGCACCATTCACGGCGGCTGGTTCGCCACGCTGCTCGATTCCGCGCTCGCGTGCGCGATCCACTCGACGCTGCCCGCCGGACGCAGCTACACCACGCTCGAGCTCAAGACGAACATGGTGCGCGCGCTCACCCGCGACGTGCCCTGCGTGCGTGCCGAAGGCAAGGTGATCCAGACGGGACGCCAGATCGGCATCTCGGAAGGCCGCATCGTCGGACCGGACGGCACGCTCTACGCGCACGCCACGACCACATGCCTGATCTTCGATTTCCCGCCGCGCAAGGCGTGAGATCGTCCAGCGCCCCGACAATCGTCCTCGCCACAAAAAAGCCCGCGGGTATCGCTACCGCGGGCTTTTTCATGGCTTCCCGATTCCGCTCCATTCCGCTCCTTCCCCCCTCTTTCCACCCGCCCCTTCCGGCCCCTTCCAGTCCCTTTCCTCCGGCGCCTCGCAAGGTCTTCGCGTCGCCCGCCATCGCAGCGCCGGCGCCTCCGGTCTCGACTCAGTGCGGCGATCCCCCGCCATGGTCGCCGTCGGGCTGATGCTCGAGCGTCTCCTTCAGCGCGATCTGGAGCTTCGCGTGCATGCGCACGAACCAGCTGCGCATGGCGATCGCAAGTATCACCGTGCCGGCCACGATCAGCGCGACCATCTCGGTGGACGGAAGAATGCTTGCCGAGAGCGCCGCCACGAGCAGAATCACGCCGACCATCGCCGCGATCGGCAGAATCTCCGCCACCACGCGCCGCACCTGGAACGTGTAGCGGCCGGTGAGGCTCGGCGGCACCGAGAGTTCCACGAGCAGCAGCGAGAGCGACTTGACCTTGCGGTACACGGCAATCAGGAACGGCAGCGAGACCACCAGCGCACCGCCCCAGACGAGGGCGCTCTGCAGGCTCGGATCGCTCACCCACGGCGACATCAGGTCCGCGAGCCGGCCGTAGAAGAACGCGCCGCCGAGGAAGATCGTCACCACGAGCGCGAGGTTGATCGCCACGCTCACGACGATCCGCCGAATGATGGTCACCAGCGCTGCGCTGTCGCCCGTCAGTTGAATGCTCTGCAGCCATTGCGTGTACTGGCCCAGGACATATGACAGACGCCCGGGCATGGCGCGCCCGAGCCAGCGCGTGAATGGATCGGCGCTCTTGATCAGATAAGGCGTGAGCAGCGTGGTGATGACCGACACCGCCACGGCGATCGGATACAGGAAGTCGCTTGTCACCTTGAGCGAGAGTCCCAGCGAGGCGATGATGAACGAGAACTCGCCGATCTGCGACAGCCCCATACCCACACGCATCGACGTGCTGCCGTCCTGCCCCGACAGGTACGCGCCCAGACCGCACGAGACGATCTTGCCGATCACCACGGCCACCGTGATCACCAGGATCGGCCAGACATAGGTGGCGAGCACGTGCGGGTCGAGCAACAGGCCGATGGTGACGAAGAACACGGCGCTGAACATGTCGCGCAGCGGCGCCACGAGCCGTTCGATGGTGTGCAGCTCCCTCGCCTCGGCCATGATCGCGCCGATCAGGAACGCGCCGAGCGCCACGCTGTAGCCCATCTGAATCACGAGCAGACAGAAGCCGAAGCACAGGCCGAGCACGACGACCAGCAGCATTTCATCGCTCTTGAACTTCGCCACGTAGGCGAGAATGCGCGGCACGAGCAGAATGCCCACGACGAGCGACACCACCATGAACAGCAGCAGCTTGCCCAGCGTGAAGGTGGCTTCGCCCGCGTCGACCGAACCGCTGATGGCAATGCCCGAGAGCAGCGCGATCATGCCGATGGCGAGCACGTCCTCCACGATCAGCACGCCAAAGATGAGCTGCGCGAAACGCTCGCGCTTCATGCCCAGTTCGTCGAGCGCTTTCACGATGATCGTGGTCGACGAGACGGCGAGCATGGCGCCGAGGAAGATCGAATCCATCGACTTCCAGCCGAAGAAGCGTCCGATCTCGTAGCCGATCCACAGCATCAGCACGATTTCGGTGATCGCCGCGACGAATGCCGTCACGCCCACGCGCGCGAGCTTGCGCAGACTGAATTCCAGCCCCAGCGAGAACATCAGGAACACGACACCGAGCTCCGCCAGGATGCCGATCGTCTTCTCGTCGTGTATCAGCGCGAACGGCGGCGTGTAGGGGCCGATGATCACGCCCGCCACGATGTAGCCGAGCACCACCGGCTGCCGGAACCGGTTGAAGATGACGGTCACGATGCCCGCCAGCAGCATGATGACGGCCAGGTCCTGAATGAAGTCGATGGCGTGATGCATCCGATACGTTCTCCCCGCGGCGCGCTGCGCCGATATGACTGTTTTTGACGCCACGCCGATGTCGCGCCGCAGGCCCTGGCGGGCTGCAGCGAAAACACAAGGCGCGATGCTCGATGAAGGTGGGAAGCCGGCCGTGTGCTGCCGGCTTGATAGACGTTGCGCCGGGTCGCTCCCATATCGGCGGCCGGGTCTGCCCCGGCCCGTCCGAGCGGGCTGGCCGCTTCGCGGCCTCGCGGCGTGCCTGCTGCGAGTGCGGAGCCGCCGACCTGCGCCGGATCAATATACGCGATGGGCGAACACGCGCGCAACCCAAGATTGACGGGGCTTTTCATAAAAAATTCCCGCTATCTGCGTTGGCGTCGAAATTTTTTCCCTTGCATTTCAGTCGACGATTATGTGAAATATCACACAAATATCAATCGAATTTCACAATGACGGCAAGCTCGCTGGCTGCCGTCGCCTCCGGAGCGTCGGCGCATGACTTCCCGCCTTGTCTTTTCGGTGCCCGGTGAGGGCGCCACGACTTCCCTCACTTCCATGACGTCCGCCTCCCGCGTCGCGCCCGAAGACCCTCTTGCCCCTCTTGCCCAGATCAATGTGCCGGTCGACACCTTGATCATCGCCGGCTGGGCCGGGCGCGATCGCGACGCCGTGGAGCACCACATCGCCGAGCTGGCCGCGCTCGGCGTGCGCCGTCCGTCGAGCACGCCGTGCTTCTATCGGCTCGCGCCGGCGCTGCTCTCGCAGGACGACGCCATCGACGTCGTCGGCGAAACGAGCACCGGGGAGGCCGAATGCGTGCTCGTGCGCTGCGGCGACGAATGGTTCGTGAGCGTCGGCTCCGATCACACCGACCGCGAAGTCGAGGCGTATGGCGTGACCGTCTCGAAGCAGGTGTGCGCAAAGCCGGTGGCCCGCCAGGCGTGGCGCTTCGGCGAGGTTGCCGGCCACTGGGACCGGCTGGTGCTGCGCTCATGGGTGAGCGCCAACGGCGAACGCCGCCTGTACCAGGAAGGCACCGTAGCCGGGTTGCTCTCGCCGCACGAGCTAATGACCCGGCTTGGCCCGCACGGCCTGCCCTCGGGCGCGGTCATGTTCTGTGGCACACTCGCTGCCATTGGCGGCGTGGCCGGCGGCGACGTGTTCGAGATCGAATTGCACGACCCGGTCCTCGGCCGCACGATCCGGCATCGTTACGCCACCCGCGCGCTGGCGATCGCCGACTGATTCCGCCCGACCCGATGCCCAACGATACATCCCTCGAATCGCCTGCCCTGTCTGCTGCCGCCCCCGCCGCGCCCGCCGCTCCCGATGCCCGCGCGCCTTGCGCCCCGCCGGCCGACGGCCGCAGTCTGGCCGAACGGGCATACGAGGCGATCAAGCACGACATCATCACGCTGCGCCTGCGTCCGGGCGAGACGCTCAACGAAGCGCAGCTCATGCACTCGACGGGGCTCGGACGCACACCGGTCCATCAGGCGATGCACCGGCTCGCGCTCGAGGGATTGCTGGTCATCCTGCCGCGCAAGGGCGCGATGGTCGCGCCCGTCTCCCTGAACGACGCCCTCGAGATCATCGACGTGCGCATGATCAACGAGACGTATTGCGTCGAGCTGGCCGCGCGCGCGGCGACGCCCGAGGACCTCGCGGCCATCGCCGCCGTGCTGGCACGCTCGCGCCACGCCATCGCGGCGCGCGACGTGGCCGCCATGATGGGCATCGATCGCGACTTCCATCTCGCCATCTCGCGCGCCTCGCGCAACCAGACGCTCGCCGAACTGCTGCGCGGCCTGCACGAGCGCTCGCTGCGCTTCTGGTTTCTGGCGCTGTCCACGCCGAGCCATCTGGAAGACGTCTACGAAGAGCACCTCGAACTGTACGAAGCGCTCGCCGCGCACGACGCCGGGCGCGCACGCCGGGCGATTACCCGACACATCGAAGAATTCCGCACCCATATCCTGAAAGCGATCTGACCATGAGCCCCGACGCCATCGATCTGCAACGCCCCCTGTCCGAACTCGCCGCCGCGCTCGACGCCGCACGTACCACGAGCCGCGCGCTCACCGAGCAGGCGCTCGCGCGCATTGCCGACCCGGCCGGCCAGGGAGCGGTCGTCTTCACGCACGTCGACGCGCAAGCCGCGCGCGAGGCTGCCGACGGCCTCGACGCACTGCGCCGCGCCGGCGTGCGGCTCTCGCCGCTCATGGGCATTCCGGTGTCGGTGAAGGATCTGTTCGACGTTGCGGGGCAAGTCACGCGCGCCGGCTCGAAAGTGCTGAGCAACGCCCCGGCCGCCACGCGCGATGCCCTCGCAGTGGCGCGTCTGCGTCAAGCCGGTGCGGTCGTCGTCGGGCGAACGAACATGACGGAATTCGCGTTCTCGGGGCTCGGCCTGAACCCGCACTACGGCACGCCTCGCTCGCCGTGGCAGCGCGAGGTCGGCCATATCGCGGGGGGCTCGTCCTCGGGGGCGGCCGCATCGGTGGCCGACGGCATGGCCGCTGTGGCCCTGGGCACCGACACGGGCGGCTCGATCCGCATTCCGTCGGCTTTCTGCGGGCTGACCGGCTTCAAGCCGACCGCAGCGCGCACGCCGCGCGAGGGCGCGCTGCCGCTTTCGACGTCGCTCGATTCGGTCGGCCCCATCGGCCGCTCCGTCGATTGCTGCGCCCGCATCGACGCCATTCTTTCGGGCAATGCGGTCGATGAAGCGCCGCTTGCGCCGCGCAACGCGCGCGGCATGCGCTTCGGTGTTCTGACCAACTACGTGCTCGACGGCGCGCAACCGGCGGCCATCGCCATTTACGAACGTGCGCTCGCCGCGCTCACGAAGGCCGGCGCCACGCTGGTCGAATTCACGTTCAGGCCGTTCGACGACTTGCCCGCGATCAACCGTTTCGGCTTCTCGCCCATCGAGGCTTATGCGTGGCATCGCGAGCGGCTCGCGCAATGCGCCCATGAATACGATCCGCGCGTGCTCGTGCGCATCCGCAAGGGCGAGCCGGCGAGCGCGGCGGACTACCTCGATCTGATCAAAGCGCGGGCCGCGCTCATCGCCGCGGCCACGCCGGTATGGCAGCGCTTCGACGCCGTGCTGTGCCCGACCGTGCCGCTCACGCCACCGGCCATCGCGCCGCTCGAGGCGAGCGACGAGACGTTTACCGCGACGAACGCGCTGGTGCTGCGCAATCCCACGGCAATCAACATGATCGACGGCTGTGCGTTCTCGCTGCCGTGCCAGGCGGCGGGTGAAGCACCGATCGGTCTGATGCTGAGCGGCGCGGCCGGCGACGACGCCCGCCTGTTCCCGGTCGCGCGTGCGGTCGAGCACACGCTGCGCGCCGCCGGACTCGGGAGCTGAGCGCGGCTCGCGTCGCGCGTCCCCGCAAACGTATGTTTTTCGGGCGAAAAGTTCCGCAATTTTTCATCTCACGCACGAATCGGGCTGGGGTTACAATCCCAGCCCAAGTGCCTGCCACCCGGCGTCATGCGGGGATTCGCGGGATCTGTGATGGCTCACCGCCCGAAGTGACATGAACGCTCAACTCGACCCGGCCCTGCGCCGCGAACGCAAGCTGTATTTCCTGATGACCGTCGTCAGCCTCGCTTTGCTGGGCGGTGCGCTGTATTTTCAGTACGTGCGCCACGAGGACCCGTGTCCGCTGTGCATTCTGGCGCGCTACGCGCTGGTGCTGGTCGCCGTCTTTGGTCTGCTGGGCGCCGTGGCGCGCAGTTGGACGGGCATTCAGGTCGCGCGCCTGCTCGCGGCGCTCGCGGCGATCGGCGGCATGGCGGCGTCGGCGTACCTGATCTATATGCAGGCCAATCCGCTGGTCAGTTGCGGCTACGACGTGGTCGAAGCGTTCGTCGACGCACTGCCCACCTCGCGCTGGCTGCCGCAGGTCTTTCAGGTGCAGGGCATGTGTCAGACGCAATACCCGCCGATCTTCGGCCTGACGCTGCCGATGTGGTCGCTCGCCGCGTTTGTGGTGATCTTCCTGTCGTTGGCGCTGCATCGCCCGCGCCGCGCCATTTCGCTGCGCTAGACAGCGTCAGCCGATTCCCGCGGCCCCATCTCCTGCGGCCCTATCTTCCGCGCCCCATCTACCGCGCCCCATCTACCGCACCCCATCTCCCGCGGCCCTATCTCCCGCGGCCTCCCGTTGGCGGCCGCTTCTCCCCCGGTTTCCGACAGGCCGGCCCGACCGGTGCGGCGGCTCATCGAACGCGTGGAGCGACTCGTCGCACATCGTCGCATTGATTCTCGATCCGCTCACGTGCGCACCAGCGCGGGCGAGTCCGCGCCGCCGCAATGGGAGGCGTCGAGCTCGGTCGCCACTTCGGCGATGCGCCGGCGCAGCCACGTAACTTCAGGTGCGGCGTGCGTGCGCTCGTGCCAGAGCTGATAAAAGCGCATCGGCGGAAACGCGAACGGCGACGGCAGCACGCGAATCGGTAGATAGCGCGCATAGTGCTGCGCAAACTGGCGCCCCGTCGTGAAGACCAGATCCGTGCGCATGAGGACATACGGCACCAGCCCGAAGTACGGCATCGTCATCTGGATATTGCGGCGCAGGCCCTGCTCCGCGAGACACCCGTCGATAAAGCTCTGCCGCTCGGCCACGTATGGCGTGGGCGCCAGATGCGACAGCTCCAGATAGTGCTTGAGCGAGATGCCCTTGTTCGCGAGCGGATGCTGCGCGCCCAGCATGCAGACCACTTCGTCGTCGAACAGACGCGACATGTGCAGTTGCGGCGGCGGCTCGAGCCAGTTGCCGATGACCACGTCCAGCGAGCCGTTTTCGAGCGCGCCGGCGTAATCGAAGCCCGAATTGATCGGCTGCACGTGCAGCCGCGCGGACGGCGCGTCGCGGCGCAGCACTTCGGCGATGTTGGGCAGGAAGACGGCGTCGAGGTAATCGGGCGCCCCGAGGCGGAACGCGCGCGTGGTCGTCTGCGGGGCGAATTCCGTGGTGGGATGGGTGATGCGGTCGATGGCGGCAAGCGCGTCGGTGGCGTAGCCGAGCAGTTCGCGGCCGCGCTCGGTGGCGACCATGCCGCTCTTGCCGCGCACCAGAATGGCGTCGCCGGTGATCTCGCGCAGGCGGCGCAGCGAATTGCTGATGGCCGGCTGCGACTGGCCCAGCTTGAGCGCCGCACGCGAGACGCTCTGTTCTGTGAGCAGCGTATGCAGCACCCGCAGCAGGTAGGCGTCGATCTGTTCGCGGGGTCTTTGCATGGGTGGGGAGCGCTCTGGCGGCTGGGGTTGAGCCATAGTTTATGACAATGGCACGTCATCGGGGCGATCGAATAGGCATCATCATGGCCGAGAAATATTTCCCCTCGCCGCCGGTGCTATCTTCGGCGCATCCCCCAGGCCGGTGCCGTGCCCACGCGGCGCCCCGCGAGTCGGCGAACGCCGACGGGCGTTTTCGGACACTTCCGGCATTCCGGACGCCACGGACACCCAGGGCAGCATTCCAACGACGTATTCATCACTGCACTACACTGAGAACCATGGAGACACAAGCCATCCGCTTCTACTACCGCGGCAAGGTGCATGAGGTCACGGGCGAGGCCACGACCCGCACCGTGCTTCAGTACACGCGCGAGGACCTGCACTGCACCGGCACCAAGGAAGGGTGCGCCGAAGGCGACTGCGGCGCCTGCACGGTCGTGATCGGCGAGCTGACCGGCAATGGCAACGTGGATCTGCGCGCGGTCAATGCGTGCATCCAGTTCCTGCCCACGCTCGACGGCAAGGCATTGTTTACCGTGGAAGACCTGCGCGCGCCCGGCGGCGAACTGCACCCGGTGCAGCAGGCGCTGGTGGACTGCCACGCGTCCCAGTGCGGCTTCTGCACGCCGGGGTTCGTGATGTCCCTGTGGGCGATGTACGTGAACCGTCCCGCGGACGCGGGCTGCCCGAGCCGGCGCGAGATCGACGACGTGCTCTCCGGCAACCTGTGCCGCTGCACGGGCTACCGTCCGATCATCGACGCCGCGCAGAAGATGTTCGACCTGCCGCGCCAGGACTTCGACCGCGCCGCGCTGGCCAGACAACTTCAGGCGCTGCAACGCGGCGACACCCTCGCCTACGAGCACGACGGCCACGTCTTTCACGCGCCGCGCACACTGGCGGCGCTCGGCCGGCTGCGCGCATCCCACCCGCAGGCGCGCATTCTCGCGGGCAGCACGGACGTGGGCCTGTGGGTCACCAAGCAATTCCGCGAGCTCAGGCATCTGATCTACATCGGCCAGGTCGCGGAACTGCGCGAGATTTCGGAAGGCCCGGACGGGGTCTACATCGGCGCGGGGGCCCTGCTCAACGACGCCTTCGACGCGCTCGTCAAACACTATCCGGAGCTGGCCGAACTGCGTCAGCGCTTCGCGTCGTTCCCGATCCGCAACGCGGGCACGTTGGGCGGCAACGTGGCCAACGGCTCGCCCATCGGCGACTCGATGCCCGCGCTCATCGCGCTCGGCACGCGCATCGTGCTGCATCGCGAAGGCGTGGTGCGTGAAATGCCGCTCGAGGACTTTTATCTGGCCTATCAGAAAAACGCGCTCGAAGCCGGCGAATTCGTGCAGGGCATTCGCGTGCCCTTCCCCACGCGCGCCCAGCGCTTCCGGACTTACAAGCTGGCCAAGCGCTTCGATCAGGACATCTCGGCCGTGTGCGCCGCGTTCGCCGTCGAGCTCGACGGCCAGACCGTGCGCTCGGCGCGCGTGGCCTTCGGCGGCATGGCGGCCACGCCCAAGCGCGGCGGCGCCATCGAGGCCGCGCTGACCGGCCGGCCCTGGACGGAGGCG
The DNA here is from genome assembly GCF_002216225.1 of Pandoraea sp. CB10b_02. Classification (NCBI taxonomy): domain Bacteria; kingdom Pseudomonadati; phylum Pseudomonadota; class Betaproteobacteria; order Burkholderiales; family Burkholderiaceae; genus Pandoraea; species Pandoraea sp. CB10b_02. Next base: position 60,843 of record NZ_NJGW02000011.1, on the reverse strand, counting down.
ACGGTGCGCTCGGCAATGGCCGCCGTGCCTGCGGACTACCAGCCGCTCTCCGACATGCGGGCGACGAGCGCCTATCGTCTCGCCGGCGCGCAGAATCTGCTGTATCGTTTTTTCCTGGAAACGCGTACCGAGGCGCCGCTTGCGGCGCACGAGGTGAACGCGTTCGCCAACGTCTGACCGGAGTCGCCCATGAATACCCAGGTTGAAGGCTTCATGACGCAGGCCGGTACCGCCGCGACGGCCAGCGCCCAGGTGGGCCGCTCGCGTCCGCACGAGTCGGCGGTGCTGCACGTGGCCGGTGAAGCCACGTACACGGACGACATCCCCGAACTGCAGGGCACTCTGCACTGCGCGCTCGGCGCGTCGCCCCGGGCGCACGCCCGCGTGCTCTCGCTCGATCTCGAGGCCGTGCGCCGCGCGCCGGGCGTGCTCGCCGTGCTGACCGCCGCGGACATTCCGGGCGTCAACGACTGCGGGCCGTCGGTCCACGACGATCCCATCCTCGCCGACGGCGTGGTGCAATACATCGGCCAGCCGATGTTCGCCGTGGTCGCCGAATCGCACGACGCCGCACGCCGTGCCGCGCGCCTGGCCAAGGGCGAGTACGAAGACCTGCCGGCGATCCTCACGCCGCAGGCCGCCAAGGCCGCGGGCGCGGGCGTGCTGCCGCCGCTGCATCTGCGCCGCGGCGATCCCGACGCCGCCCTGCAGGCCTCGCCGCATCGTCTGAGCGGCACGTTCGAGTGCAACGGGCAGGAGCAGTTCTATCTCGAAGGCCAGATCTCCTATGCGATTCCCAAGGAGAACGACGGCGTGCATGTGTATTGTTCGACGCAGCATCCGACCGAGATGCAGGCCCTCGTCTCGCACGCGCTGGGCTGGCACAGCCATCAGGTGCAGGTCGAATGCCGGCGCATGGGCGGCGGCTTCGGCGGCAAGGAATCGCAGTCGGGCCTGTTTGCGTGTGTTGCCGCGCTGTGCGCCACGCGACTCAAGCGTCCGGTGAAGCTGCGTCTCGATCGCGACGACGACTTCATGATGACCGGCAAGCGCCACGGCTTTTACTTCGAATACGACGTGGGCTTCGACGACGAAGGCCGCATCACGGGCGCGAAAGTCGACATGACCCTGCGCGCCGGCTTCTCGGCCGACCTGTCGGGCCCGGTTGCCACGCGCGCGATCTGCCACTTCGACAACGCCTACTTCGTGCCCGACGCCGATCTGCGCGCGCTGTGCGGCAAGACGAACACGCAGTCGAACACGGCGTTTCGCGGCTTCGGCGGCCCGCAAGGCGCGCTCATCATGGAAGTGCTGCAGGACGCCATCGCCCGCCGGCTCGGCAAGGATCCGCTCGACGTGCGCCGCGTGAACTTCTACGGCAAGACCGAGCGCAACGTCACGCCTTACGGGCAGGTCGTCAAGGACAACGTGATCCACGAACTCGTGGCCCAGCTCGAGCAGACGAGCGACTATCGCGCCCGCCGCGAAGCCGTGCGCGCGTTCAACCGCACGAGCCCCGTGCTGCGCAAGGGTCTCGCGCTCACGCCGCTCAAGTTTGGCATCTCGTTCAACGTGCAGGCGTTCAACCAGGCCGGCGCGCTGGTGCACGTCTATCGCGACGGCTCGATGCTCGTCAACCACGGCGGCACCGAAATGGGCCAGGGTCTGAACACCAAGGTCGCGCAGGTGGTCGCGCACGAGCTCGGCGTGGATCTCTCGCACGTGCGCGTGACGGCGACCGACACGAGCAAGGTGGCGAACACGTCGGCCACGGCCGCGTCGACCGGCGCCGACCTGAACGGCAAGGCCGCGCAGAATGCCGCCTGGCAGATCCGCCAGCGACTGGCCGCATTCGCCGCGCAGAAGTACGGCGGCTCGGCACAGGACGTGCGTTTCGCCAATGACGTCGTCAGCGTGAACGGCCACGACATTCCCTTCCCCGAACTGGTCGAGGCCGCTTACTGGGCGCGCGTGCAACTGTGGTCCGACGGCTTCTACGCCACGCCGGGCCTGTCGTGGGACGCCGCCACGATGACCGGCAACCCGTTCTTCTACTTCGCTTATGGGGCGGCCGTCTCCGAGGTCATTCTGGACACGCTCACGGGCGAGTGGCGTCTGCTGCGCGCCGACGTGCTGCACGACGCGGGCAAGTCGATCAACCCGGCGCTCGACATCGGGCAGGTCGAAGGCGCGTTCATCCAGGGCATGGGCTGGCTGACGACCGAAGAACTGTGGTGGAACCAGGAAGGCAAGCTCATGACGCACGCCCCTTCCACGTACAAGATCCCCGCCATCAGCGACTGCCCGACGGACTTTCGCGTGGCGCTGTTCGAGAATGCCAACGTGTCGGACTCGATCCATCGCTCCAAGGCCGTGGGCGAGCCGCCGCTGCTGCTGCCGTTCTCGGTGTACAACGCGCTGCGCGATGCGGTGGCGAGCGTGAACGACTATCGCGACGAGCCGGTGCTCAATGCCCCGGCCACGTCCGAAGCGCTGCTCATGGCGATCACCGAGCTGCGCGCGCGGAGCGCCGCCTGATGCACGGCTGGGTCGAAGCCGCCCACAAGCTGCTCGCGCGCGGCGAAGCCGCGGTGCTGGTCACGATCGCCCGCGTCGAAGGCTCGGCGCCGCGCGAAGCGGGCACGCATCTGCTCGTGACACGCGAGCACGTGTGGGAAACCATCGGCGGCGGCCACCTCGAATGGCGCGCGATGGACGTTGCGCGTCAACTGCTGCGTCAGTACGGGCAGCAGGGCGCGCGCCACGTGGAGCGCTTCGCGCTCGGCCCGAGCCTGGGACAGTGCTGCGGCGGCGCCGTGACGCTGGCCTTCGAAGTGCTCACGCTCGCCGATCTCGCCTGGGTGAGCGCGTTGCACAAGCGTCTTGCCGCGGGACAGGCGAGCCTGCGCAGCGTGGCGTTCGGCGCGCCCGGCGCCGATGCGGCCGCGAGCGCGCAGCAAGGCGGTCCCGTGGTGCTGAGCGAAATCGACGCGTGCGAGCCGCTCTCGCACCCGCACACGCTCACGCGCGATGCGGACGACGCCGCCTGCGCCTTCTGGCAGGCGAGCGACGGCTGGCTGTGGCTGAGCGAGCGCCTCGCGCCCAGCGACTTCCACATCGTGCTGTTCGGCGCGGGGCACGTCGGTCAGGCCATCGTCCAGGTGCTCTCCACGCTGCCCTGCCGGGTGACGTGGGCCGACGAGCGCACCGAGACGTTCCCCGAGACAGTGCCGTCCAATACCGTGATCGAGTCGACCGACACGCCCGAAGCCGTCGTTGCCGAAGCGCCGCCAGGCGCCTACTTCCTCGTGATGACGCACAACCATGCGCTCGATCAGCGGCTGTGCGAGGAAATCTTCAAGCGCGACGATTTCGCCTACTTCGGCCTGATCGGCTCCATGACCAAACGCCGCCAGTTCGAGCACCGTCTACGCGAGCGCGGCGTGCCGCCGGAGCGCTTCGAGCAAATGATCTGCCCGATCGGCGTGGCCGGCATCACGGGCAAGGCGCCCGCCACGATCGCCATTGCGGTGGCCGCGCAGTTGCTGCGCGTTCGCGAGCAGCAGATGCGGCAGAGCGCGCCGGCCGCCGCTGCCGCGATCGGCGCACCCGCGCATGACCCGCGCATAACCCGCGCATAACCCGCGCATAACCCGCACATGACCCGCGCATGATCCACGCATGGTCCACGGATCGACACCTGATCGACGCAGGCCGGCAACGGTAAAATCGCCCCCATCCCCCCAGACAACAAGACACCCCCATGCCACTTACGCCAGAACTCGCCAAGACCCTCTGCGCCATGCCCAAGGCGGAGCTGCATCTGCATATCGAGGGCACGCTGGAACCCGAGCTGATCTTCCGGCTCGCCGAGCGCAACGGCGTCAAGCTGCCGTACCCGAGCGTGGAAGCGCTGCGCGACGCCTACGCGTTCACCGATCTGCAATCGTTCCTCGACATCTACTACGCGGGCGCGAGCGTACTGCTCACGGAAGAGGACTTCTACGACATGACGCGCGCCTACATGGCGCGCGCGGCCGCGGACAACATCCGCCATACGGAGATTTTCTTCGATCCGCAGACGCACACGTCGCGCGGCGTGTCGATGGAAACCGTCATGTGCGGCATCGAGCGGGCGCTCGCCGACGCCGAAACCAGGGACGGCATCACGAGCCGCCTGATCCTGTGCTTCCTGCGTCACCTCAGCGAAGACGACGCGCTGCTCACGCTCGAGACCGCGTTGCCCTACTTCAACAGCCACGGGCATCGGCTGGTCGGCGTGGGGCTCGATTCGTCCGAGCAGGGGCATCCGCCGACCAAATTCGCGCGCGTGTTCGAGCGCTGCCGCGCGCTGGGCCTGCGCATCGTCGCGCATGCGGGCGAGGAAGGCCCGCCGGCCTATATTCACGAGGCGCTCGACGTGCTGCGCGTGGAGCGCGTGGATCACGGCGTGCGCGCCATCGAGGACGAGGCGCTGCTCGAGCGCCTCGCCCGCGAGAAGATCGCGCTCACGGTGTGTCCGCTGTCGAACGTGCGGCTCAAGGTGTTCGACCACATGGGACAGCACACGCTGCACCAGTTGCTCAGGCGCGGCTTGGCGGTGACGATCAACTCCGACGACCCGGCCTATTTCGGCGGCTATCTGAACGATAACTTCCTCGCGACCTTCGACGCGCTCGACATGACGCTCGACGACGCGTACACGATGGCCCGGAACAGCTTCGAAGCGTCGTTCATCGACGAGGCCGAGAAGCGGCGCCTGCTCGGCGAACTCGAACGCTTTCGCGCGGCGCAACCGGCCTGACGCAGCGCTTCGCAACGATGAAGACCACACGCCCGGCGCCAGTCGGGCGTTTTTTTGTCGCCACGCAGCGAGGCTGCCGCACGGTGCGCCCTGCCCGACGGCACCGGCTGCCGGCGCGTTCGCCACATTAGTTCGCAATGATGTCGAACATTCCCCACGGGGAATATTTTCATCCGGACCCGATGCTATTTTTCGAGCGTGCACGGCTGCGCGTGACGCGGTGCCCCCACACCGCGGCGCTCGGGCATACATGACATATAGAACATCGGAGACAACACCTCATGGACTCATCGCTCAGCCCCCCGGCGGGCAGTGCCGCGCCCGAAGCGGCTCACGACAGCACGCGCGTGGCGGGCGCGCAGCCGGCCTCGGCGCCCTCGCTGCTCGATCGGTATTTCGGCATCACGGCGCTCGGCTCGACCGTGCGCACCGAAGTGATCGCCGGTATCACGACGTTCCTCGCGGCGATGTACATCATCGTCGTGAACCCGGCCATTCTGTCCAAAACGGGCATGGCCTTCCCCGCCGCGCTCACGGCCACCGTGCTCATCAGCTTCTTCGGTAGCTGCGCGATGGGCCTGTACGCGCGCAATCCGGTGCTGGTGGCGCCCGGCATGGGCCTGAACGCGCTGTTCGCGTTCACCATGGTGCATGGCGTGGGCATGCCGTGGCAGACGGCGCTCGGCTGCGTGTTCTGGTCGGGCATTCTGTTCGCGGTGCTCGCCGCGCTCAACGTGCGCCGCTTCGTCGTCGAAGCGATTCCGGCGAACCTGCGTTATGCGATCTCGTGCGGCATCGGCCTGTTCATCACCGTGATCGGGCTGGTCAACGCCAGGCTCGTCGTGAGCGATCCGGTGACCGTGGTGAGCCTCGCGCATCTGTCGCCGCCGACGGTCACCTTCCTCGTCGGTCTCGCGCTCACGACCGTGCTCGTCGCGCGCCGCGTGAACGGCGCGCTGATGATCGGCATTGTCGCCACCACGCTGATGGCCATTCCGATCGGTCGCCTGTGGGGCGACGGCAGCGCGTACTTCCCGAAGGAGATTGCCACGGCCACGCTGGTCAACTTTCAGGGCTTCTTCGCCGCGCCGGACTTCTCCGGCATTGGCCAGCTCGACCTGCTGGGCGCGCTGAAGGTCGGGTATCTGCCGTTCATCTTCGTGATGCTCTTCACCGCGTTCTTTGATACGCTCTCGACCTTCATGAGCATTGCCGAAGCCGGTAACATGAAGGATCGCGACGGCAATCCGCGCAACATGCGCCAGGCAATGATCGTCGACTCGTTCTCGGTGCTGATTTCGGGCCCGCTCGGCACGAGCCCTGCGAACGCCTACATCGAGTCTGCCGCCGGCATTGCGCAGGGCGGGCGCACGGGCCTCACCGCACTGGTTTGCGCGCTGCTGTTCCTGCCGTTCCTGTTCCTGTCGCCGATGCTCTCGCTGGTGCCCGCCATCGCCACCGCGCCGGCGCTGATTCTGGTCGGCGTATTCATGATGGAATCCGTCGCGCGCATCGAGTGGCACCGCATGGACGAGGCCATCCCGAGCTTCATTGCCCTGGTGATGATTCCGATTTCGTACTCGATCACCGACGGCATCGCCTATAGTTTCCTGGCGTTCGTCGTGCTCAAGCTCTTCACGGGACGCGCCAAGGAAATCAAGCCGGCGATGTGGGTCGTCGCGGCGCTGGCCGTGCTCCTGCTCACGCAAATGTAACGATAGAAGGACCCCGCAAATGTCCACCACGAACCCAGCCCGGCAAGACATGCATGCAATACGCGCGCAACTGGTCTACTTCACGCACGACCCCGCGCGCGCGTCGCTCGACGGCACGCCCGGGACCGTGCACCACACCGATGGCGTCGTCGCCTTCGGCAACGGCCGCATCGTCGCCGTGGGCGACTACGCCCGGGTCGCGCCAACGCTGCCGGCCGGCACGCCGATCGAGGATCTGCGCGACAAGGTCGTCACGCCCGGCTTCATCGACACGCACATCCATTATCCGCAAACGGACATGATCGCCTCGCCGGCGCCCGGGCTGCTGCCCTGGCTCGAGAAGTACACGTTCCCGACCGAGCGGCGCTTCGAGAATCCGGAATACGCGGCAGACGTCGCCCGCTTCTTCCTCGACGAGCTGCTGCGCGGGGGCACCACGAGCGCGATGGTGTACTGCACCGTGCATCCCGGCTCGGCCAACGCCTTCTTCGAGGAGAGCGACGCACGCAACCTGCGCATGATCGCGGGCAAGGTCATGATGGATCGCAATTGCCCCGAGTTTCTGCGCGACACCGCGCAGAGCGGCGCGCGCGACAGCGAGGCGCTCATCCAGCGCTGGCACAACAAGGGACGCCAGCTCTACGCGCTCACGCCGCGCTTCGCACCGACGTCGACCGAGGCGCAGCTGGGCGTGTGCGGCGAGCTGGCGCAGCGTTACCAGGACGTGTTCATCCAGAGCCACGTGGCCGAGAACACCGACGAGGTGGAATGGGTTCGCTCGCTGTTCCCAGGGCATCGCAGCTATCTCGACGTCTACGATCACTACAAGCTGCTGCGCAGGCGCGCGGTGTACGGCCATTGCATCTGGCTCGACGAGCACGACCGCCGCCGCATGTTCGAGACGGGTACGGTCGCGGCGCATTGCCCGACGTCGAACCAGTTCCTCGGCAGCGGCCTGTTCGACTTCGCGGCCGCCGAGGCCACGCGCATGCCGGTCACGCTCGCCACCGACGTGGGCGGCGGCTCGACGTTCTCGATGCTGCAGACAATGAACGAAGCGCACAAGGTGGCGCGCCTGTCGGGCTATCACCTCTCGGCCGAACGGATGTTCTATCTGGCCACCGAGGGCGCCGCGCACGCGCTGGACCTGCACGGCGTGATCGGCACGCTGGCCGTGGGCGCCGAAGCGGATTTCGTGGTGCTCGACCCGAAGGCGACGCCGCTGCTCGCGCGGCGCACGGCGCGAGCCGAATCGCTCGAAGAACTGCTGTTCGCGTTCGCCATGCTCGGCGACGACCGCGCCATTGCCGCTACCTACGCGGCCGGCAAACCGGTGCATCGCCGCACGGCACACTGAATGGACCACGACGTGCGAAACGGCCCCCGTCCGTTCGCCGTCGATGCTTACGCGAGGGAACTCGAATCGCCGCCTTGGCACGATGCGCGTTCCTTCGCGGTCGCCGACCGCGCGCAAGGGGCATGCGGCCGGGGATCTCCTTGGGCAGCCGCCGGCTGCCCTTTTTTCGTGCCGGGCGAAGCCCTCGAGAAGCGGCGTGAGCCCCCGCCGCCCGCACAGCGCCTTTGTCACCTTCTCGCGTGCGCTGGCAGCGCATCTCGCGTCAACGCCCGGCCGCATTTCTGCTCCGGGCGCCGTGAGTCGATGCTATAATCCGCTCCGATTCATTGGGGAGTAGCCGCCCTGCCGCAGACATCCGTCATGGGCAGGGGCGCACGTCAACAGACTTGGCCGGTTCCGGCTATGGCGTGCGCAGCCCTCGGGCCTGGCGAGACCGATGACGATGCTTCCGCCAACCGGGCCGGGATGCATGGTCATTGGCTCGCGTGTTCACGGCCCGGCGGAGATATAACAAGGTGTCCCCATTCCTCGTCTCGACCGGTGTGGTCGCGCTTGCCGAAATCGGCGATAAAACCCAGTTGCTGTCCCTCGTGCTCGCCGCGCGCTTCAAGAAGCCCGTGCCGATCATTCTCGGTATTTTCGTCGCCACGCTGATCAACCACGGCTTTGCGGGCGCCGTCGGCGAGTGGCTGTCGAGCGCCATCAGCCCCGCCATCATGAAATGGGCCGTCGTCGCGTCGTTCCTCGGCATGGCGATCTGGATTCTCGTTCCCGACAAGCTCGACGAGGAAGAAGCCGACACGCGGCGCAAGTTCGGCGTGTTCGTCACGACTATCCTCACGTTCTTCATTGCCGAAATGGGCGACAAGACGCAGATCGCGACGGTCATGCTCGCCGCACGCTATCAGGACTTCGTCGGCGTGGTCGCGGGCACCACGCTGGGCATGATGCTCGCCAACGTGCCCGCCGTGCTGGTCGGCCACAAGTTCGCCGGCCGTCTGCCGACCCGGGCCGTGCACGCGGTGGCCGCCGTGATCTTCGCCGTGCTCGGTATCGTCACGCTGCTGCAGTGAGCCGCAACGCCGACGGCAGGCACGCGCCGCCCGTGGCCGCCCCGCCCCCGGCGCACGAGCGGCGAGCCGCGCGAGCTGCCGTCCGAACGACTGTCCGAACTACTGTCCGACCTTCTGCTCGACGTTGACCGTGCGCCCGCTCGGAAACGGCAGTTGCTTGAGTGCGGCGTCGATCAGGAACGGCATGGCTGACGCGAGCGACGTACCGGCGTCGCTCGTGTTCGCCTGCACGCGATACACCTCCTTGCCGCTTGCGCGGTCGGTGAAGCGCAGTTGCAGCCCGGCCACCGCGTATGGGTAGTCGCGCTGGACATACGCCGGCGGCGCGCCGTATGGATAACCGTACCAGCCCCAGGGGCGGCCCCATGGGCCCCACGGGCCTGGCGCGAACATCGGATCGTAGACCGGCTCGGCCACGCGCATGACCTGCTGGGTGATACCGTAGGTCATGCCGATGAGGTAGTGCGCGCTCGCGGGACTCTGCTCGCGAAAGCCGTCGCCGGACAGCCGAGCCTTCAGCCATTGCTCGTAGGTCGCGTGCTCCTGGTTGTTCTGCTGCTCGGCAGTGCGCGTGAGCGCGTAGGTACGCGGGCCGTCGAAGCCTGGCGAATCGCCGAACGCGGTCACCTGACTCGTGACCGTGCTGGCACATCCGGCCAACAAGACGCTTGCGACTGCCAACGTCGCCATTGCCCATCGTTTCCACATGATCGACTGCTCCAGAGAAGGCGGCGGACGCCGAATGCGCGCCGCTCGCGCCAATTTAAGCATAGGACGGCATCTCGCGCCCCGCGTTGCCCATTTGACGTTGCCGCCGGGCCAAAATTCAGCAAATTTCCCGCGAAGCGACTCCCGAGCCGACACTCCGTTACAATTTATGAATCCTTGGCCGTCAGCAAAACACCGCCCATGCTCAGAACCGACCTCGCAGGCGTGATTCAGCGCTCCGACTATACGCCCCCGGCGTACTTGATCGACACCGTCCAACTCGACTTCGACCTCGCACCCGACGTCACCACCGTGACGAGCCGTCTGCGCGTGCGCCGCAATCCGGCCGGCGCCGGCGGCGACCTCGAGCTCGCCGGCCAGGGGCTGCAACTGGTGAGCCTGGCGCTAGACGGCAAGCCGTGGGCCGGCTACCGCGCCAGCGAGGACACGCTGAGCGTCGAGTCGCCGCCCGAGGCGTTCGAGCTCTCGCTCGTCACGCGCTGTCGTCCGCAGGAGAACACCTCGCTCATGGGGCTGTACGTCTCGGGCGGCAATTTCTTCACACAATGCGAGGCCGAGGGCTTTCGCAAGATCACCTACTTCCTCGATCGTCCGGACGTGATGGCGACCTACACCGTCACGCTGCGCGCCGATCGCGAAGCCTATCCGGTGCTGCTGGCCAACGGCAACCTGATCGACAAGGGCGACCTGCCCGACGGGCGCCACTTCGCGGTCTGGGACGACCCGTTCAAGAAGCCGAGCTATCTGTTCGCGCTGGTGGCCGGCCGGCTGGTCTGCCGCGAGGAACGCATCGTCGCGGGCGACGGCCGCGAGAAGCTGCTGCAGGTCTGGGTGCAGCCGCAGGACCTCGAGAAGACCGAGCACGCCATGCACTCGCTCATCAACTCGATCCGCTGGGACGAGGAGCGCTTCGGCCGCGTGCTGGACCTCGATCGCTTCATGATCGTCGCCGTGAGCGACTTCAACATGGGCGCGATGGAGAACAAGGGCCTGAACATCTTCAATACGAAGTACGTGCTGGCCGACGCGGCCACCGCGACCGACGACGACTTCGCCAACATCGAAGCCGTGGTGGGCCACGAGTACTTCCATAACTGGACCGGCAACCGCGTGACGTGCCGCGACTGGTTCCAGTTGAGCCTGAAGGAAGGTCTGACCGTGTTCCGCGATCAGGAATTCTCCGCCGACATGATGGGCTCCGAGTCGGGCCGCGCCGTCAAGCGCATCGACGACGTGCGCGTGCTGCGTCAGGCGCAGTTCCCCGAGGACGCCGGTCCCATGGCGCATCCGGTGCGCCCGGAAAGCTACGTCGAGATCAACAACTTCTACACGGTCACCGTCTACGAGAAGGGCGCCGAAGTCGTGCGCATGTACCAGACGCTGCTCGGCCGCGACGGTTTCCGGCGCGGCATGGACCTGTACTTCGAGCGCCATGACGGTCAGGCCGTGACGTGCGACGACTTCCGCGCCGCCATGGCCGACGCCAACCAGCGCGATCTCACGCAATTCGGGCGCTGGTACAGCCAGGCGGGCACGCCGCGCGTGAGCGTCGAGGCCGCCTACGACGAGGCCGCCCGCACCTACACCCTCACGCTCACGCAGCGCTGCCCGAAGGTCGGCGTGGAGCTGCAGGACGAAACGCTCGTCAAGCAGCCGTTCCACATTCCGTTCGCCGTCGGCCTGCTCGATCGCGACGGGCGGGACATGGCGCTGCGCCTAGCCGGCGACACGGGCGACACCCCGGCGGCCACCACCCGCGTGCTCGATTTCACGCAGGAGCGCCAGAGCTTCACGTTCGTGGACGTGCCGCACAACCCCATGCCGTCGCTGCTGCGCGGCTTCTCGGCGCCGGTCATCGTCGAGCACGAGTACAGCATCGACGAGCTCGCGTTCCTGATGGCGCACGACAGCGATCCGTTCAACCGCTGGGAAGCGGGCCAACGCCTGGCCACGCGCCAGTTGCTCGCGCTCGTCGAGTCGATTCAGCTGGGGCAACTGCCGAGCGTGGACAACTATGTGCTCGAAGCCTTCCGCCAGGTGCTGCGCGACGAGTCGCTCGACCCGGCGTTCCGCGCCCAGGCGCTCACGCTGCCCGCCGAGTCGTACCTTGGCGAGCAGATGACGGAGATCGATCCGGCGGCAATCCACGCGGCGCGCCAGTATCTGCGCCAGCGTCTGGCGGCGTCGCTCCACACCGAGTGGCTCGCGGCGTATCACAACCATCGCGTGCCGGGGCCGTATCGCCCCGATCCCGCGTCGGCCGGCGAGCGCGCGCTGAAGAACCTCGCGCTGTCGTACCTGATGGAACTCTCGGACGCCGGCGTCGCGCAGACCGCGCGCACCCAGTACGATTCGGCCGACAACATGACCGATCGGTTCGCCGCGCTCACGGCGCTCGTGCAGCGTGGCGGTGCGGCGCGCGAGGGCGACGCCGCTCACGGCCCGAACCATGCCGCCGAAGCGCTCGAGGATTTCTACCAGCGCTTCGAGCACGAGCCCCTCGCCATCGACAAGTGGTTCGCGCTGCAGGCCATGCAGCGCGGCGACGGCAGCCATTGCGTGATCGACGCGGTGCGTGCGCTCATGCGCCATCCGGCATTCACGCTCAAGAATCCGAACCGCGCCCGCTCGCTGATCTTCAGCTTCTGCAGCGGCAACCCGGCGCAGTTCCATGCGACCGATGGTTCGGGCTATCGCTTCTGGGCCGAGCAGGTGCTTGCGCTCGACGCGCTCAATCCGCAAGTCGCAGCGCGCCTGGCGCGCGTGCTCGACCGCTGGCGCAAGTACACGCCGGCACTGCGCGAGCACATGCACGCAGCGCTGGAAGACGTCTCGCGCCACGCTTCGCTGTCGAAGGACGTGCGCGAAATCGTCGAGAAGGCGCTCGCGTAAGGCTCAGGCGGCCCGGGCCTGCGCAGCGGCGAGACGCGAGCGCACCGCACGGGCTGCCGCCACCATGTTGGCGAGTGCGCCGTCGACCTGCGCCCAATCGCGCGTTTTGAGGCCGCAGTCCGGATTGATCCACAGGCGCTGCGCCGGAATGCGCGCGAGCGCCGCCTCGATGAGCTGCTCCATCTGCGCCTGCGTCGGCACCCGCGGCGAGTGAATGTCATAGACGCCCGGGCCGATCTCGTTCGGATACTCGAACGCTTCGAAGGCGCCCAGCAGCTCCATGTCGGAACGCGCCGTCTCGATCGAGATCACGTCGGCGTCGAGCGCCGCGATCGAGGGCAGAATGTCGTGAAACTCCGAATAGCACATATGCGTGTGGATCTGCGTGTCGTCGGCCACGCCGGAAGCGCACACGCGAAATGCGCGCACCGCCCACTCCAGATACGCCGCACGATCGCACTCGCGTAGCGGCAACCCTTCGCGCAGCGCCGGCTCGTCGATCTGGATCACGCGCACGCCGGCGGCTTCGAGCGCCGCCACTTCCTCGCGCAGGGCGAGCGCGATCTGCAGCGCGGTAAGCTCGCGCGGCTGATCGTCGCGCACGAACGACCATTGCAGCATCGTGACCGGCCCGCTCAGCATGCCCTTGACCGGCTTGTCGGTCAGTTGCTGCGCGTAAGCGCTCCACGTCACCGTCATCGGTTCGGGCAGATACACGTCGCCATAGATCACCGGCGGCTTCACGCAGCGCGAACCGTAGCTCTGCACCCAGCCATGCTCGGTGATTGCAAAGCCCCACAGCAGATCGCCGAAGTACTCGACCATGTCGTTGCGCTCGGCTTCGCCGTGCACGAGCACGTCAAGTCCATAGGCTTCCTGCTTTTCGATGGCCAGACGAATCTGCGCGCGCATGGTCTCCAGATAGTCCAGATGAGACATCGCGCAGCGCTTGAACTCGGCTCGGGCCGCCCGAATCTCCGGCGTCTGCGGAAACGAACCGATGGTCGTCGTAGGCAGCAACGGCAGCTTGAGCCAGGCGCGCTGCGCATGCGCGCGCACCGCATAGGGCGAGGCGCGGTGCGTGTCGGCCTCGGTGAGCGCCGCCAGGCGCTTTTGCACCACTTCATTGTGGATGCGTGGCGACGTGCGGCGTGCGGCCTGGGCGGCGGCATCGGCCGCGAACGCGGCGCACACCTCGGCGCCCGCGAATTCGGCGGCGTCGAGCGAGCGACGCAGCAGCGCGACTTCGTCCAGCTTCTGTCTGGCGAACGCGAGCCATGTGCGCACTTCCCTGTCGAGGCGCACTTCGTTGGCCAGATCGACCGGGCAGTGCATGAGCGAGCAGCTCGACGCCACCCACAGGCGCTCGCCCAGCGTTTCGGCGAGCGGCGCGAGCCGGGCGCGGGCGCGGGCCAGATCGCAGCGCCAGACGTTGCGGCCATCGACCACACCGGCCGACAGCACCTTGTCGTGGGGCCATTGCGCCGCGAATGTTTCGAGCTGCGCCGGCGCGCGCACGCCATCAACGTGTACGCCCGCCACCGGCAGCGCGGCAAGCATGGCCACATGTTCGCTCACGTCGCCAAAATACGTGGCGAGCAGGAGCGCCGGCGCGACCGGCGCCAGACGGGCATACACCGGGGCGAAGGCGCCGCGCCACGGCGCGGGCAGGTCGAGCGCGAGAATCGGCTCATCGATCTGCACCCACGCCACGCCCTGCGCCTTCAGGCGCGCGAGCACGCGTTCGTACTGCGCGAGCAGCTCGGGCAGCAGCGAGAAGCGATCGGCCAGCCCGCCCTTCTCCTTGCCGAGGAACAGCAGCGAGAGCGGGCCGAGCAGCACCGGCTTGACGTTGCGCGCTTCGTTCAGCGCTTCCTCGACTTCCTCGAACAGCCATTGCGTGCCTGCACCGAAGCGCGTCCGCGGCGAGTATTCGGGGACCAGGTAGTGGTAGTTCGTGTCGAACCACTTCGTCATTTCCATTGCGCCGTGCCGCGCGTCGCCGCGGGCGGCGGCGAAGTAGTCGGCGAGCGTCAGCGCCGCGGGGGCCGCACCGAAGCGCTCGGGCAGAGCGCCGACCAGCGCCAGCGTCGAGAGCACCTGATCGTACCAATGGAAGTCGCCCACGGTGATCCAGTCGAGCCCCGCCTCGCGCTGGGCGCGCCGGTTGGCCGCCCGGATATCGCGGCCCGCCGCCTGCAGCGTCGCGAGGTCCGTGTCGCCGCGCCAGAACGCCTCGACGGCAAATTTGAGTTCGCGCCGCGCACCGATGCGCGGCAATCCGAGTACGTGGGCCTGGGCCATGAGCGTTGTCCTTCCTGCGAGCCAGCGATGTTGCAAGGTGAATGTCATCGGGCGGTGTGCGCCAGGCTGGCAGTATCCTGGCACCCCATGTATTATTCAAACGAAAGTTTTTATCGTTTGTCATTAATTAAATTCATGCAAAGAACGCCCATCGAACTGCGTCACCTGCAGACGCTGCTCGCGCTGCGCGACACCGGCAGCGTGTCGCGCGCGGCGCTCTGGCTGCATCTCACGCAGTCGGCGCTCTCACATCAGATCAAGGCGCTGGAGGACTTCTACGGACTGCCGCTGTTCGTGCGCAAATCGTCGCCGCTGGTCTTCACGCCGGCGGGCAAGCGGCTGTTGGCGCTCGCCGAAGAGGTGGTTCCGGCCGTCGAGGAAGCGGGGCGCGACCTTACGCGGCTCGCGCAGGGCACGCAAGGCACGCTGCGCATCGCGGTGGAATGCCATACGTGCTTCGACTGGCTGATGCCGGCCATGGACGCGTTCCGGGTGCGCTGGCCGGAAGTCGAACTCGATATCGTGTCGGGCTTTCACGCCGATCCGATCGGTTTGCTGCATCAGGATCGCGCCGATCTCGCGATCATCTCCGAGCGCGAGGAAGGCGAAGCGGTCGATTTTCATCCGCTGTTCCGCTTCCAGATGGTAGCGCTCATGGCAAACGATCACCCGCTTGCGGCCAGGCCGCATCTGGACGCCGAGGATTTCCGCGACGAGACGCTCATCACGTATCCCGTGCCGGACGACATGCTCGACATCGTGCGGCAGGTGTTGCGCCCGGCGGGCATCGAACCCACGCGCCGCACCACGGAGCTCACGGTCGCGATCCTGCAGCTCGTCGCGAGCCGGCGCGGCCTGGCGGCCCTGCCGCTGTGGGCAGTGACGAGCTATCTGGAAAGGCGTTACGTGAGCGCGCGTCCGATCACGCCGCAAGGACTGACCGCGCAACTGTGGGCGGCCACGCTGCCGGCGATCACGACGCGGCCGTACATCGGCGAATTCGTCTCGCTCATGCGCGAGACCAGCCTGCTTTCGCTGCCGGAGATCGAACTGCTGTAAAGGGAAGCGGGATGCGGGGCGCGCCCCGCGTCGGATGCGAGGACTCGGGGACGCGGGGACGCAGTACAGACCCCCTCCCGCTGGCTCGCGTCGACATATCGGCGCGCGACATATCGACGCATTCGGGCGGCGATTCGGGCGGCGATTCGGGCGGCGGCGGCCCGGACCGGTCCGCGCCGCGAGAAATACGCAGCGCTTACCGGGAGATTTTCTCCAGGGCGATGTCGCGCGTGCGCGGGCCCATCAAGCCGATGGAAAGCATGACGACCAGCATGGCGCACGAGATAAACACGAACACGCCCGTCACGCCGAAGTTGCGCAGCACCGACGCGATCAGGAATGCCGTGAAGATTGCCGAGAAGCGGCTCCACGAATACACGAAACCGACGGCCCGCGCGCGGATGCCGGTCGGGAACAGTTCGGTCTGATACGCGTGGTAGCTGTACGACATGATGTTGTTCGCGAGCGTGAGCCCGATGCCCATGGCGATCAGCAGGAACGACGACGTCGCCTGCGAGAACACCAGCCCGCACACGATGCCGATGCCCGCCGTCCAGACGATCGCATGCTTGCGCTCGACACGGTCGGCCATCCACAGACCGATGAGCGGGCCGACCGGTGCGGCCAGCGCGATCACGCTCGAATACGCGAGACTCGTCGTCACCGTGATGCCCTGCTTGATGAGCAGCGTCGGCACCCAGTTGGCAAAGCCGTAGAAGCCGACCGTCTGGAAGACGTTGAACAGGATCATCATGATGGCGCGCTTGCGATACGGCGGCACCCACATGTCGCGAAACGCGCTCCTGGGCACGACCGGTTCGGGCGCGCCCGGCGCCGGCAGGGGCCGGCCGTATTCGCGTTCGACCTTCGCCTCCAGGTCGGCGAGCACCTGCTCGGCCTCGGCGAGACGCCCCTTCTGCGCGAGCCAGCGCGGGCTCTCCGGCAGTGCGCGACGAATCCACCACACGAACACGGCGCCGTGCGCGCCGATGAGCACGACCCAGCGCCATCCCTCCAGACCGAGGAACTCGCGCGGCACGAGCCAGTAGGCGAGAAGCGCGACCACCGGCACGGCGGTAAAACCCACCGCCTGCTCGCAGGCGAACGCGCGGCCGCGAATCTGCTTGGGCACGAGCTCGGCAATGTACGTGCCGATCGTCACCAGTTCCACGCCGATGCCGAGGCCCACCACGAAGCGCCAGAAGTTCACGCCCGTGGCGCTCTCCTGAAACGCCATGATGACGTTCGCGGCGGTGTACCAAAGCAGCGAGCCCGTGAACACGGCGCGGCGACCGAAGCGGTCGGCCAGAAAGCCGCAGGCGATGGTGCCGATGAAGAGCCCCGAGAATAGCGCCGCGATGAAGCTTGCCACGCCTGTCGTGCCAAACAGACCGGGCGTGGTCGGCGTCAGAATGCCGCTCTTGACGAGCCCCGGCGCCACGTAGCCGGTGTAGAGCAGATCGTAGAGCTCGAAAAAGAAACCGAGGCTGAGCAGCACCACGAGCTTCCATACGGTGCGCGTCGGCGGCAGTCGATCGAGGCGGGCGGAAATGTCGCCGGCGGTGAGGCGAGTTGCCGCGGCGGGGGCTTGCGCGGCGCGAGGCATGGAAGGCATCGAAACTTCGGGGGATGGCATGGAAATCGTCTCCGGGCCCGTCCGGTCATGGCCGAACGGCTCATTGTTCCGACGCATGGCGGGCCACGCCGGCAAGCGGTGCCGCCGGTGGGCCGGGCGTCGGTGCTACACCATGAATCGACAGGCGCGAGGCCGGCATTGTGCCACGAATGACGTCGCGTCTGTCACCTTTGCCACGTACTGCGAAAATTTGCGATGTTCATGAATAACGGCACGGTCGGCTCGCCGGCCTTCGGCGTCACGACGCCTGTCCGGCAGCCGCCCCCGCGCCCGCCTTGAGCTGATCGAAGCTCACGATGCGCCCGGCCAGCGCGCTCGCGGCCACCGTGTACGGACTGGCGAGCCACACGCTGCCCGGCCCCGAGCGTCCCGGGAAATTCCGGTTGATGGCGCTGATCGTGACCTGATCGGCCGACGTCGACTGCCCCGGTCCGCAATTCGCGCATGCGCCGCAGCCTGGCATGACGAGCGTCGCGCCGGCGGCCTCGAACGTGCGGAGATAGCCCCTGGCTTCGCAGTACGCGCGCACGTCCATCGTGCCGAACTGCAGGAAGAGCGAGCGTCCCGGGGCAACGCGCAGACCATGCGCCACGCCCCAGGCCAGCACGTCGTGATAGGCGTCGAAATCGTCGCGCTTGCCCGCCGTGCACGAGCCGCCATAGGCGATGTCGATCGGCACCGGCGCGCTCAGCTCGGCAAGCGCCACGCCATTGCCCGGGTCGCCCGGGCGCGCGAGCATGGACGTGAGCGCGCCGGCGTCGATGCGAATCACGTCCCGATAGACGGCGCCGGGGTCACTCGTCATCCACGGTTCGATGTCGAAGTCGATGCCGCGACGCGCCTTGAGGAAGGCCACGGTCTTCTCGTCGGGTGCGACGATGCCGGTGAAGCCGCCCAGCTCGGCGACCATGTTGGTGAGCGTGGCGCGCTCGTCCACGGACATCGCCCGCACTGCGCTGCCCGCGTATTCGAAGACGAGCCCGATCGCATCGCCGCGGCGAATGGCGTCGAGCCGCAGCAGATGCAGCACGACGTCCTTGGCCGTCACGCCCGCCGGCAGCTCGCCGTCGATCTCGACGCGAAGCGTCTGCGGCACCTTGCAGCGCACGTAGCCCGTCACCCAACTGTTCGCAATGTCGGTCGCGCCGGCGCCGAACGCCAGGCAGCCGAGCGCGCCCGCGTGCGGCGTGTGCGAGTCGGTGCCGATGACGATCTGGCCCGGCAGCGCGTAACGCTCGGCCATCAGCGCGTGGCAGATACCATCCGCGCCGCGCATGCCATTTGCGTCGTTCGCGTCGTTCGCGTCGTCCGCATCGTTCGCGCCGAGCTCGCCATGCGAGAGCACCGGGTAGCGCGCGACAAAGTCGCGATGGCCGCGGGCGAGGTTCGCCACGCCCGGCAGCAACCCCTTCGAGACGTGCGGATGACTCTGCGCGGCCAGCACGAGGTGATCCTGAAACGCGATGATGCGCGACGGGTCGTGCAGCGCCGCCGGCTCGCCGAATGCGCGATGCATCAGATGCGCGCACATGCCCGTGAAGTAGTCGTGCGAGAAACGCCAGTCCGCGCGCACGAACACGCCGTCGCCATGCGCGGCGCCCGGCGTCGCGGGATGCAGCCGACGCGCCATGATCTTCTCGACGAGCGTGCGCGGCGGGCCGTCGCCCGCCGGGGGCGCGGCCGGCCGTGGCGCGGGCCATTCGGCAAACTTGCTGTACGCGAGCAGGCCGCCGCTGCGGATGATCTGCTGCGTGAGGGTATCGCGCCCCTTGAGGAATTCGGTGATCGGGATGGCTTCGCCGGCCTGGATGCGCTCGAGCACGCCGAAGTCGGTCGTCGTCAGAATGCCGATGTTGTCGCAGTTCTGCTGGTAGATGCGCTCGAAGCTCTCGGCCACGATCAGCCGGATGCCGGCCGACAGCTCCGCGAGCGGACTCGATTCGCGCGACGACCCCTTGCCGTAGCGCTTGCCCGCCACCGTGATCTGGAACCCGCCGCGGCGCACGTCGTGCTCGCCGATCGGCGTCTCGTTTCCCGCTTTGAAACCGACGTAGGGATAGCGCCCGAGCCGCTCGTCATACGTGAGCATGACCGTGACCGGCGTGATCTCGTCGGTCGAGACATTGTCGCGCAAGGCGCCCGCCTGGGCGCGCGTGATCGACTCGCCGGCGAGCTGCCGGCGCACGATGCCCGGGTCCTCCGACAGAAACAGCGTGCGGCCGTCGAAACGAATGGTGTCTTCCATGCCAGTGACTCTCCTTGCGGGAAAGGATAGCCGTGGCGTTGCGGCGCCATCATGCCGTATGGGCAAGGTCGCCATGACGGATTGCGAAGCCGGACTGCGCGGTCGGAGGGCGCGAGGGGGCGCGACCGGAAAGGTGCACCGCCGGCGCGCCGGCTCGCGCTCAGGCCTTCTGGGCGAGGAAGTTCAGCAGCGTGGCGGCCGCGGCGTTGAGCGGGTCCTGCCCGGGGTACACGAGCCACAGTTGACGGTGCGCCCACTCATCGGTGAGCGGGCGCACGACCACGTCGAGCTTGCCGACATACAGCTGGCCGACCTGCTCCGGGGCAATGGCAATGCCCAGGCCCGCATGCGCCATGCGGCACAGCGCGTCGAGGCTCGACACGCGGATCTTGATGCGCAGCGACGCCCCCACCGTGCTCGCCTGCTGATGCAGCAGTTGCGTGAGCGCGCTGTTGCCCTGCAGGCCGACGAGGGTCTCGCCGACGCAGGCGGAAAATGCAATTTCCCCCGTGCGTGCGGCAAGCGGGTGCGCGGCCGGCAGAATCACCGCGAGCCGGTCGCGCCGGTAAGGCACCATCGTGAACGCCTCGATCCCGGGCACGGCATTGCAGATGCCGATGTCCACCGCGCGCTCGCCCACGCGCGCGAGCACCTCGTTGCTGTGCTGCTCGTCGAGCTCGACGTCGACCGCCGAGAACACGCGGCCGAACGCGGCGAGATCTTCCGGCAGAAACTGCACGATGGCCGACAGGTTCGCCGCGATGCGCACACTGCCGCGCGCGCCTTCGTGAAACTGGGAAAGCTCCGCGCCCAGCGACTCGATCGTGCCCAGTATGCGTTCGGCATAACGGCGCACCGTCTCGCCCACCGGGGTGACGGTAATGCCGCGCTGATGGCGCTGGATGAGCGGCAGCCCGACGATGGCCTCGATGTCGGCAATGCGCCGGCTGATCGCCGACGGTGCGATGAATTCGCGCTCGGCGGCGCGCGCCATGCTCCGCTCCTGGCAGACGGCCACGAAAAGACGCAAAGAAGTGAGATCGAGCTTGCGGAGAAGGTTTTCCATACCTGTACGGCAATACACCGGAAATGCCGGAAACGCCCGGCTGGCGCGGCCCGGCGAGGGGCACGTCTTTTGCTGGACAAACGACGAATCGACGCCTATTATACGCATCGCGTACACAGCCCTGCCGACCCGACCATGAGTGCACAGCAGACTTTCCTGCGCGACGCGATGCGCCGCCTGAACATGACCCGCGACAGCTTCGCCGAGCGCATCGGCGTTCGCCGGCGCGCCCTCGACACCTGGCTGCTGCCCGAGGACTCCAGCGAATATCGCACGATGCCGAGCATCGTGGAGAAATTCGTCGGCGAAATTCTCGGCCGCGAGGCACCGTCCGCAGAATCTACGCAAAGCGCACACAAACCGCTGCGTGAGCGCATCGGCCTCGACGGCAAGCCGCATCTGATCTCCGTGGACCAGTTCACGCGCGACTCGCTCGAGGAGCTGTTCCACGTCGCCGACATCATGCAGCCGATCGCACGCCGCCAGAAGATCTCGCGCGTGCTCGAAGGCGCGGTGCTCGGCAACCTGTTCTTCGAAGCGAGCACCCGTACCCGCGTGAGCTTCGGCGCGGCCTTCTGCCGCCTCGGCGGCTCGGTGTGCGACACGACCGGCTTCACGTTCTCGTCCATGGCCAAGGGCGAATCCATCTATGACACGAGCCGCGTGATGAGCGGCTACGTCGATGCGCTCGTCGTGCGCCACCCCGAGAAGGGGTCGGTCGCCGAATTCGCGCGCGCGACCAACATCCCCGTCATCAATGGCGGCGACGGCCCGGGCGAGCACCCGAGCCAGGCCATTCTCGATCTGTACACCATCGGCCGCGAGTTCTCGCGCCTGGGCAAGCTTGTCGACGGCGCGCACGTGGCGATGGTGGGCGATCTGCGCTACGGCCGCACGGTGCACTCGCTCATCAAGCTGCTCGCGCTGTATCGCGGCCTGAAGTTCACGCTGATCTCGCCGCCGTCGCTGGAAATGCCGACGTACATCCTCGACCAGATCTCCCAGCACGGTCACGTGGTCGTGCAGAGCCACTCGCTCGCCGATCTGACCGGCGCGGACGTCGTCTACGCCACGCGCATCCAGAAGGAGCGCTTCGCCGACGAGGCCATCGAGGGCTATACGCCGGAGTTCCAGATTAACGAAGCGCTGATCAACCAGTATTGCGATGCGCGCACGATCATCATGCACCCGCTGCCGCGCGACAGCCGGCCGGGCGCAAATGATCTGTCGACCGACCTCAATCACGATCCGCGGCTGGCCATCTTCCGCCAGACCGACAACGGGATTCCCGTGCGCATGGCGATCTTCGCGATCCTGCTCGGCGTGGACAAGCAAGTCCAGCACAGCATGCGCGACGCCGCATGGCGTGCGCCGTCACACATCGGCCCGGACGACGCCCTGTTCGACGGCCTCGACTGATCGGCGGCTCGCGCGCGTCCGAGCCACGCGCGCCTCTTCCGTCTCATTCCGGCTCATTCCGTCTCATGCTGCGCGCCCCCCCGCACTTTTCGCGGGGGCCGGCGCGTCTTTGCGAGTAAAATTGCGTCCGTATCGAAATACGAACGCTTTTTTGCTTTTTGCGGAGGCCCCTATGCGGCGCAAGACTCTTACCCAATATCTCATCGAACAGCAGCGGGAGTTCAACAACATTCCTGCCGAGCTGCGCCTGCTGATCGAAGTTGTCGCACGCGCGTGCAAGTCGATCAGCCACGCCGTGTCCAAGGGGGCGCTCGGGGGCGTGCTGGGCAGCGCGGGCAGCGAGAACGTGCAGGGTGAAGTGCAGAAGAAGCTCGACGTGATCTCCAACGAGATCATGCTCGAGGCGAACGAATGGGGCGGTCACCTCGCGGCGATGGCCTCCGAGGAAATGGAAGGCGTTTTCCACATTCCCAACCGCTATCCGCAGGGCGAATATCTCCTGATGTTCGACCCGCTCGACGGCTCGTCGAACATCGACGTCAACGTCTCGATCGGCACGATCTTCTCGGTGCTGCGCTGCCCGGACGGCGTGACCGATCCGACCGAGCAGGACTTCCTGCAGCCGGGCACGCAACAGGTTGCCGCCGGCTACGCCGTGTACGGCCCGCAAACGGTGCTGGTGCTCACGACCGGCCACGGCGTGAACTGCTTCACGCTCGATCGCGAGATGGGTTCGTGGGTGCTCACGCAGGAGAACATGCGCATTCCGGAAGACACCAAGGAGTTCGCCATCAACATGTCGAACGAGCGCCATTGGTATCCGCCGGTGCAGCGTTATATCTCGGAGTTGCTGCAGGGCAAGGAAGGCGTGCGCGGCAAGGACTTCAACATGCGCTGGATCGCCTCGATGGTGGCCGACGTGCATCGCATTCTTACGCGCGGCGGTGTGTTCATGTACCCGGCCGACAAGCGCGATCCGGACAAGCCCGGCAAGCTGCGCATCATGTATGAAGCGAACCCGATGAGCTTCCTGGTGGAGCAGGCGGGTGGCGCGGCGACCAACGGCGTGCAGCGCATCCTGGAGATCCAGCCGCAGAAGCTGCACGAGCGCGTCGCGGTGTTCCTGGGCTCGAAGAACGAAGTCGAGCGCGTGACCGGCTATCACCACGAAGCGGGCGCGAAGTAACTCGGCGCAATGCTCGATGCGTCGTCGTCGCGAGAATGGCCTACGACGCCAAATTTCTTCGCGGCGACGAAGCGCAGGAATTCCGTAATTTCAAGGATTTACGCGTGACTCACGCAGAGACAGCAAAAAATCTTTGAAAAAAGTAGTGACAAACCCAGAAAGTCTGCTATTATCTCACTTCTTCGCAGCGCCGGAGTAGCTCAGTCGGTAGAGCAGCTCATTCGTAATGAGAAGGTCGGGGGTTCGATTCCTCTCTCCGGCACCAGCGACTTGGTTCGCTGGATCTCGCGAAGTCCTGAAAACCCGCATAAGCGCTCGCTTTGCGGGTTTTTTGTTGGCTACGCGGTTTTGTTGGCTACATGGCCATCGCACGTTGTGCCCGGGCTCCCAACCGGGAGACGGAACTCCCGGCTAGCGTCCCTTCTCGTGGACGCCGTTGTCGTTGGCCCCATCCTCGTCTTCGGCCGGCTGCGCCATCCAGTCGTGATAGCCGGCAGCTCCCATCCTGCGCATGAGCGCCTCGTTGCGCTCATAGATTGTCTCGGCTTCGGGAAAGGCGTCCACGGCGCGGTCGATGCTCGCCTCGCGCAGCACGTGCAAGATCGGGTACGGCGAACGGTTCGTGTAGTTCTCCACATCCTCTGGCGCCGTGCCCTCGAACTGATAGTCCGGATGGAAGCTCGCGATCTGCAGTACGCCCTGAAGGCCCATTTGTCTGAGCAGGCGATCCGCGAAGAACAGCGCGTCGTTGTATTCGTGAAAGTCGAGCAGTGCCGACGGGAGAATCAGGAGCGTCGTATCGACGACTTCCGGGTCCGCCTCCACGAGCGCCTGCAGCTCGCGCTCCAGATCCATCATCGCCCCTTCCATGTCGGTCGCCGCGCTCACTACGTAGCGAATCTGATCCTTCACGTGCACTGCCTTCGCGAACGGGCAGAGATTGAGCCCGATCACGGCGCGCGTGAGCCAATGGCGAGTCGCGGCGATCACGGCATCGTTATCCGCTATAGCGGGGATAGCGGGGATAGCGGCGAGCCCGGCGGCGGGAGGCGTCTTGTGCGTCATGCGTGAGCATCGGAATGAATCGTCAATCCGGCATTGTAAATCGGTGAGGCACGCCATCGACATGTCCCGTCGGAGAACCTGGCCGGGCGAATCCGAAAACGGAAGTGCGGCGGCTGCCCGACCATGCCCCTTTTCGACTCCTGTGCGAACCTCGACGCCCATGCCCGATACACCTCGGATCCCATTCTCGCCGCCGAGCGGATCGGTATGCGCCCGACCAAGGGGACGCCCTGGCTCGCGCGCTTGTGGACCGCACCCGCCCGCCGGGGCGGCCCGCAAGAGCCAGGACACTCGATTGCCCTGATTGTCCGCTGCCCCTCCTCTGCGCGCATTGCCCCGCGCCTTCACAAACCTGCCGGCTCTGCGCTTCACGGATCGCCCAATGCCCTACTCCGCCTCCCTGCCTTCCACACACCCGATTTCCTCTGAAGCATCCCGCCCGCTCGAAGACGCGCGCACGCCAACCGATGCCCCGCCGAACCCGTCGAACATTCTTTCGGAAATGTCCCTCGACTACCTGCTCCGTGCCCGGCGCGCCAACCTGTTCTCGTCGCATGTGCTGCGGCGCACGCTGGCGAACACGGACACGGTTGCGGCACGCGAGCTGCGCGACGCGTGCCGGGTTGCGAACACCGGCGACGTGGAAAGGATGCTGCGCCACTTCACCGCGCTGCTGTGTACGCCGGAGCCCCGCCGCACCATCGATCAGCTGGCAGACGCCGGTATCTTCATCGCACCCTCGCGTCGGTACGGCCTCTCGCCCGAGAACGCGCGTGCGCTACTCAGCGACGAAGGGCTGCTGCTGTGGCTGCGCTTCGCGGCGGCGCCGAGCGCCTATCGCGACGTGTTCGTCGACCCGATTCTCGCGACCGACGGAGCATTGGCCGGCACCGGCGGCCTCGGCAGTCATCGCGACAGTCGCCACGGTACGCGCCCCGGCGGCAGTTCCTGCAGCGTCCACCACGCTCACCACGCCGGCGACGACACCGAGAGTCTCGACGCGAACCGCGAGCGATTCGCGACCGCGCTGCGCGTACTCGTGGCCTGCGGCCGCGACACGACGAACGACGTACCCGCCTCGGACCAGCCAGGCGACGCGCATCTCCCGCTATCGCACCTGTGCAGCCGGGTGGCGCCTGAATGGTTGCCGAAGCTGCTGGCGTTTGGCAGCGACGTCAACCAGACGAGCCACCATGGTGTCTCACTGCTCACGACGGCCCTGGCGGCGCAGGCTCTGCGCATCAAACGGCGCGACCTCGATCTGCTCGTGCCGCACGACAGCCTCTACGCGCTCGCCCTCGCGCTCAGGAACCACGGTGCGAGCCTCACTCATCGCAGCAACAGCGGCTCGCCGCCGGCCGTGCTGCTTGCGCTCAACGGCATGTGCGGCGCGGCCGAAGTGCTGCTCTCGCTCGGCGTGAGCAGCAATGCGCCCGACCGCAACGGCAATACGCTCATGCATTACTTCGCCGCCACGGCACGCACCTCGCGGCGCGCGTACTGCGCATTCGTCATGTTCACGGTGGCCCTTCGCTATGGCGGCAATCCGCATTTGCCGAACGCTGAGGATCGCACGGCGTTCTCGCTGCTGCGGCAAAGCCTGCGCGTCTATGCCGACGCGGTGCAAAAGTTGCTGATCAACGCGAGAGAAATCGCCCGGCTCACGATCGCGCGCGAGCAAGACGTTCGCCACACGAACGTGTCGCACGTCACCGCCGCGATGGCCGACGAAGCGCGGCGACTCTACTCGCTGGGATGGGACCCGCTACTGCCGCACGCCTCGCTTTTCGCGGCGGCCATTTCGCTGCGTGCGAACGGCGTGGACCTCACGCAGCGCCATCCGGACGGCATGCCGCCCGTGCTATGGCTCACGCACCACGGCTTTTGCGGTGCGGCCGAGGTGCTGCTGGCGCTCACGCGCAACAGCAACACGCCGTTTCAGAACGGCAACACGCTGCTGCATCTGCTGGCGGCCGCACCGCGTCACGGCAGGGCGTCGGCGCCCGCCGACTACATGCTCCACACGGCGCTGCGCTACGGCGGCAATCCGACACAGGTCAACGCCGCCGGCTTCTCCGCGCTCGCCGGCCTGCCCTCGGACATGGTGCGCTTTCTGCGCGCCGGCCTGGCCCTTTATCGGGGCGCGGCGCAGCAGGCCGCCCGTACCGTGTCCGAACTCTCCTGCGCCGGCGCGCCCGTCGATGCCGATTCGTTGCGACATTCCGCCGCAGACTTATAACATGCATTTTATTTGCATCTTATAATGACACCGCTGACGCTGCCGCCCCGGGTGATGATTCCATCGTGAGCGCCAGGGTGGCGGCAGACGCTCAGCGCATCGCAGATCGTCCGGGTTACGGAGACCGGGCCGCGATGCGTGTGCAGTCACCCACAATCGCGCCATAAAAGATGCATTTTATTTGTATCTTATATCACAGGAGTCTTGCCATGCTTTCCGCCGCTTCCCGCCCCTACATCGATGCGAGCGTGCCCGTGCTGCGCGAACATGGTCTCGCGATCACGCGTCACTTCTACGCGAGCATGTTCGAGGCGCAGCCGGAGTTGCGTCACCTTTTCAATATGGGCAATCAGGCCAACGGCGCCCAGCAGCAATCGCTTGCGTCGGCCGTGTTCGCCTACGCCGCGAACATCGACAACGCCGCCGCGCTCGGGCCGGTGCTCGAGCGCATCGTGCACAAGCACGTCTCGGTCGGCATCACGCCCGCGCACTATCCGATCGTCGGCCGCCACCTGCTCGGCGCCATCAAGGACGTGTTGGGCGAGGCCGCCACGCCGGAACTCATCGCCGCCTGGGACGAAGCCTACTGGCGGCTCGCCGGCGAGCTGATCGCAGCCGAAGCGCGTCTGTCCGAGCGCACCCGGGCGCCGCTGGGCACGCTGCGCGAGCTGGTCGTGGCCGACGTCGACCGCGAGACCGATCACATCGTGTCGTACTACCTGCGCACCCCCGAGGGCGGCTCGCCGGGCGACTTCGCGCCGGGCCAATACGTGAGCGTCTCGGTCACGCTGCCCGATGGCCTGCAGCAGCGCCGCCAGTACAGCCTTTCGGACGCGCCGGGCGCCCCGCACTGGCGCATCACCGTCAAGCGTGAAGACGCCGGCGAGACCAAGCCCGCCGGTCAGGTCTCGAACTGGCTGCACGCCCATCTGAAGGCCGGCGAGCGCATTATGGTGAGCCCGCCCTACGGCGAATTCACCACGACGCTCGACGCTGCTCATCCGCTTGTGCTGCTCAGCGCCGGCGTGGGGGTCACGCCGATGATGTCGATGGTGGCCACGCTGGCCGCCAAGGGCTCGCGCCGTGAAATCGTGTTCGCCCACGCCGCGCGCGACGGGGCGCACCTCGCATTGCGCCGCCATCTGGCGTTCGCCGCGAAGGCGCTGCCGAACCTGCGCACGGTGACCTTCCTCGAGACGCCGCTGCCGACCGATCGCGAAGGCGTCGACTACACGTTCGCCGGCCTGATGGACATCTCGCGCCTCGCGCTGCCGGCCAACGCCGACTACCTGCTGTGCGGCCCCGTGCCGTTCATGCAGACGCAATGGCGCGCGCTGCGCGACGCCGGCGTGCCCGCCGAGCGCCTGCATCGCGAAGTCTTCGGCCCGGACGCGCTCGACCACCTGCTGTAAGGCACGCTCACCGCCAGCGCGCTGACGCATCAACGGCAAAGGCCCCAAATGAGAACGGGGCCTTTGTTCTTGCGTGACGCGGGTCCGGTGGTGCGCGTCAGTCGATCAGGGCGCCCGAAGGGTCGTAGAACGGATGCGCGCCGCCGGCATCGTCGACGAACGCCAGATGCGAGACCAACCCCGTCTGCGGCGTGAACCGATGCAACTGGAACGCGGGCGGATCGAGCACCCAGGCCGAGGGTCCGCCCTCGCGCAGATCGAGCGCCACCTGGTGCGCGGGCGAAGGACATACGCTCGCGATGGTTCCGGCAAAACGCGTATGGATCGGCCGATGCACGTGGCCGCAAATCAGCCGCTCGACGTTGCCGTAACGGCGCACGAGCGCGGCCAGCTTCGCGGCGTCGCCCGCATCGAGCGCCTGAACGTCCATGTGTTCGATGCCGCACGCGAACGGCGGGTGGTGCATGGCGATCACCGTGGGCGTTGCCGTATCGCTCGCGAGCGTTGCGTCGAGCCACTGCAGGCGTTCGTCGCACAACTTGCCGCCGCCCTTGGGCGGGTCCTGCGTATCGAGCGCCACGAGCCGCAGCGGCCCGAACATCGCCGTGTACTGCACGAACTCGCCGGGCCGGCCGAGGTACGTGTGCTCGGGAAACACTTCGCGCAGCGCGTCGCGCCCGTCGTGATTGCCGATGACCAGGTAGTACGGGATTTGCAGCGGGGCGAGCAGGCAACGCAGATGCTCGTACTCCTCGCGCGCGCCGAAGTCGACGAGGTCGCCGGTGAGCACCACGAAGTCGGGGCGCGGCAAGAGCGTGTTCAGGCGCGCCACGCAGCGCTCGAGATAGGCGGCGGTATCCACGCGCCGATAGGCCAGCTTGCCGGGCCGTTTGATGTGAAGGTCGCTGATTTGCGCGAACAGCATGAGCGGTTATCCGTGAAGCGAAAAAACGTGAGCGGCGGGCAGCGACAGGCCCACCCGGTCGCCGACGCGGCACTCGCGACGGCTGGGAATCTCGACGAGCACCGTGCCGGCCGCGGACACGCCGCTCAGCGTGAGCCGCGTGCGCTCGCCGAGGAACTGCACGGCCTCGACGCGCCCCGAGAGCGAAGCCTCGTCGGCGGACACGACAACGGCGTCCTCGGGGCGGAAATACAGCTCCTCCACGCCGGGACGCATGTCGGGGCAGGAAAGCCGTCCGCCCTCCAGATGAAAATGCCCCTCGCGCCACACGCCCGCCAGACGATTGAGCGTGCCGACGAAGTTCGCCACGTGGCGCGTGGCCGGCTGGTAATAGATGTCGCGCGGCGCGCCGATCTGCTCGATGCGCCCGGCGCTCATCACCACGATGCGATCGCCCAGCGCCATCGCCTCGTCCTGGTCGTGCGTGACGTATACCGTGGTCACGCCAAGGCCGCGCAGCAGGCGGTCCATGTCGGCGCGCACCGTCTCGCGCAGCTTGGCGTCGAGCGCGGTGAGCGGCTCGTCGAGCAGCAGCACGCGCGGCTCGGGCGCCAGCGCACGCGCGAGCGCCACACGCTGCTTCTGGCCGCCCGAGAGCTGCGCGATGGCGCGATCGGCGTAGGGCGTGAGATGCACGAGGTCGAGCAGTTCGTCGACCCGCTTGCCGATCTGCGCGGAGGGCAGTCCGCGCAGCTTCAGGCCATACGCCACATTGCCGCGCACGGTGAAGTTGGGAAACAGCGCGTAGTTCTGGAACACCATGCCCACGCGGCGTTTTTCGATGGGCAGCCGCGTCACGTCCTCGTCGCCGAAGCGCACGCGCCCGCCGGCGTCGGGCCGCTCCAGGCCGGCGATCATGCGCAGCGTGGTTGTCTTGCCGCACCCCGACGGGCCGAGCAGCACCAGCGTCTCGCCCGCGCCGATCGTCAGATCGAGCGGCTGCAGCACGGTGTTGCCATGAAACGTCTTGGCACAGCGTTCGAGATGAATCGGGATGGAAGTCAGTTTCATCGTCACTCCTTGCATTCGGTGGCGGGCGGGCCCGCTCAGGCGCGCCCGCGCGCGTTGCGGACCTTGGCGCGCCGGGCCGTCATCTGCATGACGATGAGCAGCGGCACGATCAGCACGAAGAACACCGCCGTATAGGCGCTGCCGATCTCCAGGCGCAGCGACGCGTAGGCGTCGGCCAGTCCCACCGGCAACGTTTTCGTATCCGGCGTGTGCAGCATCCACGTGAGGTTGAACTCGCCGAGCGAGAGCGTCACCACGATGAGCGCAGCCGCCACGATCTCGCTGCGGATGTTGGGCAGCACCACGGTCGTGAAGCGGCGCAGAAAGCTCGCGCCGAGGCTGGCCGCGCCCTCCTCCATCAGCTTGATGCGCGAGTCGGCGCAGGCGGCGGCCACGGCGCGCACCATGAACGGCAGCGTGAAGATCACGTGTCCCGCGATGATGAAAGCGAGGCTCTCGCGAAACCCGCGCATGCCGCCATACACGCTGATCAACGCAAGCGCGCTGGCGAGCCCGGGCAACGCAATGGGCAGCGTGAGCAATTCCTCGATCCAGCGCGCGAGACGGCTTTGCCAGCGCGCCAGCACATAACCGGCCGGCACGCCGAGCAGCGTGACGAGCACGAGCGTGGCCGCACCGACATACAGCGAATTCAGAATGGCCTCGTGATAGTCCTGCCAGACCTGGATCACCCACCTGAGCGTAAGTCCGGCGGACGGGCCCCGGAAATAATTCACCGACAGGCCCGCGAGAATCGACATGGCCACGGGCACGAGCAGGAACGCGCACATGAGCAGCGTGAGCAGCAGCTGCAGCGCAAAGAGCGTTTTCTTGAGCATGCCGATCAGCCTCCTGCCGCCACCGTCTGACCGGTGAAGTTGCGGGCGAGCATGAGCACCGCCCACGTGACGATGCCCAGAATGACCGAGAGCGCCGCCGCCGTGGCGACGTTCGCGTTGAGCGTGAATTCGGTGTAGATCGTCATGGGCAGCACGTCGATGTCCGTGGCCAGCGTGAAGGCCGTGCCGAACGCGCCGACCGAAGTGGCGAAGCACATCGCGCCCGAGGCGATCAGCGCCGGGGCGAGCGCCGGCAGCGTGACGTCGCGCGCAATGGCGAACGGTCCCGCGCCGAGCGACGCGGCCGCTTCCGTGAGGGAATGGTCGAGCGATTCCGCCGCGGCCATCACGGCGAGGATCACGCGCGGAATCGAGAAATACAGGTAACCGAGAAAGAGGCCCGCGAGCGAATACGCGAACACCAGCTTCTCGCCGAACAGCCTTGCCGTCAGATCGCCGATGAGACCCTGGCGCCCCGCGAGCATGATGACCATGAAGCCGACCACCACGCCCGGAAACGCCAGGGGCAGCGTGAGCATCGACACGAGCGCCGATTTGCCGGGGAAGTCATGGCGGGTGAGGAAGAGGCCCGCCACGAGCGACAACGCCAGGGTGGCAAGCGTGACCAGTGCGGAGAGCACCACGGTCTGCCACAGGCTGTCGAGATAGCGCGCGTTGGTGAGGATCGCGCGGTAGGTCTCGAGCGCGTGACCGTCGCCGCTGACCTGCACCAATGCGGCCATCGGCAACAGCCAGAACGCCAGAAAGACCGCCAGTGCGGGTAGCAGAAGTGCCACGCGCCAGCCGCGCGGCAAAGTCAGGTCACGCATCGCTTGCTTTGCTCCTCTTCCTCGTTGGCCTTTCGCCGTGAGCGCGCGCTCGTTAGCGGACGTTCTTCAGATACTGCTGGCCGAACGCGTCCTGCTGCGCCGCGAGCTTCTGCAAATCCACGGGCTTCACGCGCGCGTAGTCGGTCGCCGGCAGGAACTTCGCCGCCACGTCGGCCGGCATCGTGCTCGCCCGCACCGGACGCAGGAACGCCTGCGCCCAATGCGCCTGGCCCTTGTCGGAGAGCGTGTAGTCGATCACTTTCTTGCCGTTCTCGGCGTGCGGCGCGTTCTTCACGAGCGCGATCACGTATGGCAGCGACACCGAACCTTCCATCGGAATCACGAACTGCACGTTGGCGCGGTCCTTGTAGATGGCACGATAGGCGTTGAAATCGAAGTCGATCAGGATGGGGATCTCGCCCGAGAGCACACGGGCGTATGCGGTCTGCTTCGGCACGATCGGCGCGTTGGCCTTGAGCTTCTGGAAGAAGCCGATCGCCGGCGCGAAGTTGTCCATCGTGCCGCCGAGCGCCTGGTTCGCGGCGATCGCGGCCGCATAGCCGGCGAAGGCGCTGCTCGGGTCGAGATAGCCCACCATGCCGCGATATTCCGGCTTGAGCAGATCGGCCCACGAGCGCGGCACCGGCTTGCCTTCGAGCGCGTCGCGATTGACGAAGAAACCGACCGTGCCCGAGTGAATCGTCGTCCACATGCCGTTCGGATCCTTCATGCTGGCCGGCACCTGGTCCCAGTTCGCGGGCTTATACGGCGCGAGCAGCCCCTTCTTCGCCGCTTCGATGGCCGACGTGATGCCCAGATAGACGATGTCGGCAACCGGCGCCTTCTGTTCGGCGATCAACTGGGCGACGGCCTGGCCCGAGTTCTTGTTGTCGAGCGGCACGCGAATGCCGGTATCCTGCGCGATGGCCCTGACCTGACCGGCCCAGTCGGCCCATTCCGGCGGACAGTTGTAGCAGATGGCGCTCTGCTGGGCGTGCGCGACGCCGGCGCCGAGCACCGAAAAGAGCGCCAGCGTGCGGGCGGCGCGAGTGATCCAAAGCTTCATTTCTGTTGGCTCCTGTGTGTCTGAGCGTGAGCGGCGTGTATGCGTGTGTTGCCATGCCGCCATTCATCTGAAAAATGCGGGCACGGGGCCCGGATGCCTGACTGCCTTGGCCGACCCTGAACTCTCTGACGGAGCCAGTCGTGGGCCAGCTTCCTTGCTGCTTTCTGGTACTTCCTGCTGCCTGTCTGTTACCCGATGCGTTAGCCGCGTACCGCAGCACGGCGCGGCGGCGCGGCCACCGTGCCGCCGCGGCGGATCTCATGCGGCAGGATCAGCGCCTGGCCGAGCGCCGCGTCCCGCATGCCTGCCGCGCTTGCCGCACCGACCGCACCCACCGCGCCCGCGCGGCCGTCGATCTGCGCGAGCAGCCGCTGCGCCGCGTGCCGGCCAATGTCCACGCTCGGCTGCACCACGGTGGCAAGCGTGGGCGAGAGCAACTCCCCCACGGCGAGTCCGTCGAAGCCGAGCACCGAGATGTCGTCGGGCACGCGCAGGCCGGCTTCGCGCAACGCGCGCATCACGCCAAGCGCGAGCAGGTCGTTCGAGCAGAACAGGGCCGTGGGGCGCGCGCCGTCGCGCTCTCGCTGCGCCAGCCATTCGCGCACCCGCTCGCCGCGCGCGCCGCTG
Organism: Pandoraea sp. CB10b_02; assembly: GCF_002216225.1. Classification (NCBI taxonomy): domain Bacteria; kingdom Pseudomonadati; phylum Pseudomonadota; class Betaproteobacteria; order Burkholderiales; family Burkholderiaceae; genus Pandoraea; species Pandoraea sp. CB10b_02. Next base: position 27,305 of record NZ_NJGW02000011.1, on the reverse strand, counting down.
TTGAAATCGATCTCGAACGCCGGCAGCGGCGTGAGGCCGGCGGCGCGCATGGCGTCGCCGTAGCCGAGATAGCGGCGCTTGGCGCGATCGGACGCATGTAACGCGCCCGTCACCATGACGATGTCGCGGTGTCCCGCCTCGATCAGCATGGCCACGCCCTGCGCCGCCGCGGCGCGGTTGTCGACCGACACGCACGGGCGCAGCGGCGCGTCGTTGTACACGAGCTGGCACGCCACGCCTTCCGCGCTCAAATCGTCGACGAGCGCGCTGTGCTCGGCATCCGCCAGCGTGAGCAGCAGGCCGTCGACGCGCTGCTGCAGCAGGGTCTCGATGGCGTTTCGCTCACGTTCGGGGTCGTATTGGGTGGTGACGAGCAGCAGGCGATGCCCGGTGCCGTCGATCGCAGCCTCGATGCCCTCGAGGCAGTCCGCGAAGACCGGGTTGCCGAGCGTGGGCAGCATCACGCCGATGAGTCCGGTGCGCTCGCCGCGCAGTTGGCGCCCCAACGCGTTGGGACGGAATTTCAGCTCGGCTGCGGCCGCCTGCACACGGGCGAGCGTCTCGGGACGCACGAGCTGCGGCGAATTGAGTGCGCGCGAGACCGTCGCGATCGAACACCCCGCGCGCTGTGCCACGTCCCGGATATCAGCCACACTCGTCTCCTCGATAGATACCGCCTGAACGCCGTGGATTTCGGAGTTGGCGGCTTTTGCGCAAATGTAAACGTTTACGAAAACGTTTTCACTCCGGGATTCTATGGAGACATTGTGATGAATTGATGACAGCGCGCGTCTGTCCCGCCCCTCATGCTGCACGCGCCCCCGGCAGGAGCCTGCCATCGCCCCGATGTCCCACGGGATTCGGCGAGGGTCGAGCGACGAGCGCCGAGCGCCGAGCGCCGAGTGTCGAGGGCCGAGCGTCGAACGTCGATACGCCGATACACCGATGCGCCGCCTATACTGAAATTCCCCCCTCGCGACAGGGCGTGACGGCACCCTTCTCTCCACGACCGGGACTGGCCATGAACGACTATCACTTCCTCACCCTGTGGCGGCTCACCGCGCCGCTCGACGAAGTCTGGGACACGATTCGCGACATCGATCACTGGGCCCGCTGGTGGCCATGCGTGCGCGAGGTGCGCACGCTCGAGGCGGGCGACACCGACGGCGTCGGCGCCGTGCGCGAACTCACCTGGCACGGCGCGTTGCCCTACTCGCTCACGTTCCTGAGCCGCGTGACCCACGTCGAGCCCATGCGCGAAGTGCGTACCGAGGCCAGCGGCGAGGTCGAAGGCGCAGGCGTGTGGCGCTTCGAGAAGGAAGGGGCGATCACGGTGGTGCGCTACGTGTGGGACGCTCACACTCGGCGCGTGTGGATGGACAAGCTCGCGCCGCTCGCGCAGCCGCTCTTTCGGTGGAACCACAATTACGTGATGCGACGCGGCGGCGAGGGCCTCGCCGCCGTGCTCAACGCGCATCTGGTCGAGTGCCTCGACACCGAATTGCCGCCCGCCACGATCGGCGAAGAACGCACGCCGCGCGACCTGCGTCAGGCGCGTGCTCGCATGAGCCACACGTCGCGGCACTGAGCCGCGGGCGACGCGACAGGCCGGGCGGATCGCGTCCGGCGGCATGTCGCCGCCCTGGTATTCCATCAAGGAATAGACGATCCGATAGATTTCATTATTTTTTATAGACCCGGATGCCTAGACTGGGGGCATCCGGCGATTCGCGCTGCACAGCGCTCGCCTTCCTGCAACGACACTCAAGCTCCAGGAGACCTCGTGAGCCTTGCGACTCCGCCGCTGCTGCGGCACTACGTGGATGGCGCGTTCGTCGCCACCGATCGCCAGTTCGACAACGTGAGCCCGGTCGACGGCCGGCTCGTCGCCAAGGTATGCGAGGCGGACGCGGCCACCGTCGGGCGTGCGGTCGCGGCGGCGCGCCGCGCGCTGCACGAAGGCCCGTGGGGCAGGACCACGCCGGCCGAACGCGCCGCCGTGCTGCACCGCATTGCCGACGGCATCCAGGCGCGCTTCGACGAGTTCGTCGCTGCCGAAGTCGCCGACACCGGCCGCCCGGTCGAACAGGCGCGCACGCTCGACGTCGCCCGCGGCATCGCCAACTTCCGCATGTTCGCCGACCTCGTCAAGACCGCCGGCAGCGAGGTCTACGAGATGCGCGCGGCCGACGGCGCCGACGTGATGAATTACGTCGCGCGCAAGCCGCTCGGCGTGATCGGCATCATCTCGCCGTGGAACCTGCCGCTGCTGCTCTTCACGTGGAAGGTCGCGCCGGCGCTCGCCATGGGCAACTGCGTGGTGGCCAAGCCGTCGGAGGAAACGCCCTCCTCGGCCACGCTGCTCGCCGAAGTCATGCACGAAGCGGGCGTACCGCCCGGCGTCTTCAACCTCGTGCACGGCTTCGGGCCGGACTCGGCCGGCGAATTCCTCACGAAGCACCCCGACGTGGCCGCCATTACCTTTACCGGCGAGTCGCGCACGGGCAGCGCCATCATGAAGGCCGTGGCCGACGGCGTAAAGGAAATCTCGTTCGAGCTCGGCGGCAAGAACGCCGCCGTGGTGTTCGCCGACGCCGATTTCGACGCGGCCGTCGACGGCGTGGTGCGCTCCTCGTTCACCAATGCCGGACAGGTCTGCCTGTGCTCGGAGCGCGTCTACGTCGAGCGCCCCATCTTCGAGCGCTTCGTGGCCGCGCTGGCCGAGCGCGCCGCCGCGCTGCGCATCGACGCGCCCGAGGCGCCCGGCGTGCAGATGGGGCCGCTCGTCTCGCGCAAGCACCGCGAGAAGGTGCTCTCGTACTATCGCCTGGCCGTCGAGGAAGGCGCCACGGTGGTGACCGGCGGCGGCGTACCCGTCTTCGGCGACGGGCGCGATGAAGGCGCATTCGTGCAGCCCACGGTCTGGACCGGCCTGCCCGACACGGCCCGCTGCGTGCGCGAGGAGATCTTCGGCCCGGTGTGCCACGTCGCGCCATTCGACAGCGAGGACGAAGTGATCCGCCGCGTCAACGACAGCGACTACGGCCTCGCGGGCTGCGTCTGGACGACCGATCTGTCGCGCGCGCACCGCGTGGCGCGCCAGTTCCAGACCGGGCTCGTGTGGGTCAACACCTGGTTCCTGCGCGACCTGCGCACGCCGTTCGGCGGCGTGAAGCTCTCGGGTCTGGGCCGCGAAGGCGGACGCCACTCGCTCGACTTCTATTCCGAAATCACCAACATCTGCATCAAACTGTGAGGCGACGGTGCGGGGGTTCCGATGGGGGTCGGGCCACCGCACCCGCGCGCCGTCCACGACAAGGCACAACGGAGGCAAGGCAACATGAGCGCAACGCAAGACACGCAAGCCCGGGTGATCGCCGGCAAGGCCAGGCCGCGCGGCAGGTTCCCGCACATCAAGCGTGCCGGCGACTTCCTGTTCGTCTCGGGCACGAGTTCGCGCCGCCCGGACAACACTTTCGCGGGCGCCGAAGTCGATGCGCTGGGCGTGACGAAGCTCGACATCCGCGCGCAGACGCGCGCCGTCATCGAGAACATCCGGGACATACTCGCGAGCGAAGGCGCCTCGCTCGCCGACGTGGTCGAAGTCGGCGCCTTTCTCGTGAACATGAACGACTTCGGCGGCTACAACGAGGTGTACGGCGAGTACTTCGACGAGAGCGGGCCTACCCGCACCACCGTGGCGGTGCATCAACTGCCGCACCCGCTGCTGCTCATCGAGATCAAGTGCGTGGCCTATGCGCCGCGCGCCCGCTGAGCGCGAACGCCCCCCCAACCTGACGCGGCATGACACGGGAGACAGCATGTTGACGTATGGCAAGCCTTTCAATTTCCAGCGCTGGATCGACGATCACGCGCATTTGCTCAAGCCGCCCGTCGGCAACCAGCAGGTCTGGCACGACAGCGACTTCATCGTGACGGTCGTGGGCGGCCCGAACCATCGCACCGACTATCACGACGATCCCCTCGAAGAGTTCTTTTATCAGTTCAAGGGCAACGCCTGGATCAACCTGTGGATCGACGGCAAGGCCGAGCGCGTCGATCTCAGGGAGGGCGACATCTTCCTGCTGCCGCCGCACGTGCGCCATTCGCCGCAGCGGCCCGAAGCCGGCAGCCTCTGTCTGGTGATCGAGCGCCAGCGGCCGGCGGGCCTGGTCGACGGTTTCGAATGGTACTGCCTGAACTGCGGCACGCAGGTGCATCGCGTGCAGGTGCAGCTCAAGAGCATCGTGACCGACCTGCCGCCGCTCTTCGAAGCGTTCTATGGCAGCGAGTCGCTGCGCCGTTGCCCGGCCTGCGGCGAGATCCATCCGGGGCGCGCCGCGCAACCGAAGGCGGTCGCCTCGGCGTAAGCCGCCGCGCGGGCCCGCCGGCCCGTCACGCCCCTTTCCGTCCAACACACGTCACGTCATGAAGAAAATCGACATGCACGCCCACTTCTTCCCGCGCATCTCGCGGGAGGAAGCGGCCCGGCTCGACCCCGCCACCGCGCCCTGGCTGCGCATCGACGAGGGCGGCGAGACCGGCAACATCATGCTCGACGGCCGCGCCTTTCGCCCGGTCTACCGCGCGCTGTGGGATCCCGCGCTGCGCGTCGAGGAGCTCGACCGTCACGGCATCGACCTGCAGATCGTGTGCGCCACGCCCATCATGTTCGGCTACCGCTACGACGGCCGCACCGTCATGGACTGGGTGCAGCGCATGAACGACCTCGCGCTCGAGCACTGCGCCTACGCACCCGCGCGCCTGAAGGCCATGGCGCAAGTGCCGCTGCAGGACCTCGAACTGGCCTGCGCGGAGGCCTCGCGCGCCAAGGCCTGCGGCCATGTCGGGGTGCAGATCGGCAACCATCTCGGCCCGCGGGACCTGGACGACGAGCATCTCGTGAGCTTTTTGCGGCACTGCGGCAACGAGCGCATTCCCGTGCTCGTCCATCCGTGGGACATGATGACCGACGGCCGCATGAAAAAGTGGATGATGCCGTGGCTCGTGGCCATGCCCGCCGAGACGCAGCTCTCGATCCTCTCGCTCATCCTGTCGGGCGCCTTCGAACGTCTGCCGCGCTCGCTCAGGCTCTGCTTCGCCCACGGCGGCGGCGCCTTCCCATATCTGCTCGGCCGGGCCGAGAACGCGTGGCATTGCCGCGACATCGTGCGCGCCGACAGCCCCCACCCGCCGTCCCATTATCTCGACCGCTTCTACGTGGACAGCGCCGTGTTCGACCCGCGCGCCCTGCGCCTGCTGGTCGACACCATGGGTGTGCAGCGCATCATGCTCGGCTCCGACTACCCATTCCCGCTGGGCGAGCAGGACATCGGCCGTCTGGTGGCCGAACAGCCGGGGCTCGACGCGGCCGACCGGCAGCGCATTCTGGCCGACAACGCCCGGGAGTTCTTCGCCCTGTAACTGGTGCTTTCCCGAGGTGTTTTTGAAATTGCTTGCCTACGTAATAGGCGTCGTTTAGGCTGGTCACTGAAATAGTTGATGCTTAAACAATTTAGCCCTATCCAACGCGCCAGGCCTGTGACGACCGACGTGAAGAAGCGGTCGAGCATCCCGGCGCCAGTCCTTCCTCTGCTGACAGTGCTTGCCAGAACCGGAACTTAGTTTGGAGACCATGATGACGGGAACGAAGACCACGCAACGCAAAGCCATCGCCGCGCTCGGCGCCCTTGCTGCCGCCGCGGCGCTGTTCGCCTCGGGCGGCGCGCACGCTGACGTGAAGATCGGCTTTATCGGTACGCTCTCCGGGCCCGGCGGCGCGCTGGGCCAGGACCAGTACGACGCGTTCATGCTCGCCATCGAGCAAAAGGGCGGCAAACTCGGCGGCGTGCCGGTGCAGGTGATCAAGGAAGACGACCAGCTCAAGCCCGACGTCGGCGTGCAGGCCGCGCAGAAGCTCGTGGAGCGCGACAAGGTCTCGATCATCACCGGTGTGACGTTTTCCAACGTGATGATGGCCATTCACAAGAACGTGACCAACGCGGGCGTGATCATGGTCGGCTCGAACGCCGGCCCGACCCCGATCGCCGGAGCCCAGTGCTCGCCGAACTTCTTCTCGACGTCGTGGGACAACGATGAACTGCACGAGGCCGGCGGCCAGCTCTCGACCGACCTGGGCTACAAGAAGATGTACGTGATGGCCCCGAACTATCAGGCCGGCCGCGACGCCGTGAACGGCTTCAAGCGCGACTACAAGGGCCAGATCGTCGACGAGGTCTACACGCAGGTCAACCAGCCCGACTACTCGGCCGAGATCGCCCAGTTGCAGGCGGCCAGGCCCGACGCCGTGTATGTGTTCTATCCGGGCGGCATGGGCGTGAACTTCGTCAAGCAGTATCGCCAGGCCGGCCTGCTCGGCAAGATTCCGCTGATCTCGGTGTCGACCATCGACGGCTCGACGCTGCCCGCGCTCAAGGAACTGGCCGTGGGCGCCATCACCAGCGCGCCCTACTCGCCCGATCTCGACAACGCGCAGAACAAGCAGTTCGTGGCCGCCTTCCAGAAGAAATACAACCGCGTGCCGTCGATGTACGCCGCGCAGTCCTACGACGCGGCCAACCTGATCGACTCGGCGCTCACCAAGACCCGCGGCAACGCGGCCGATCGCGAAGCGCTGCGCGCGGCCCTCAAGGCCGCCGACTTCCAGTCGGTGCGCGGGCCGTTCAAGTTTGCCAGCAACCAGTTCCCGATTGCGCAGTTCTACCGCGTGGACGTGGTGAAGGACGCCACGGGCGCCGCGTTCGCGGCCAAGGGCAAGATCGACATCAAGACGCGTGCCGATCTGGCCGCGCAGTGCAAGATGAAGTCGTAAGGCCGCGCGCCCCGACACGCCTGAGCCCGCGAGCGGCGGCGCGGTGTCGCGCGACGCTGCGCCGCACGACGAATCTGCCGCAACCGGCGCGCGCATGACGCGCGGCATCGCGCGCGCCGGACGCCGTTGCTGATGTGCCCCTGGCGCCGTGCGCCCGCCGGCACCGGCGTTGCACGACCCGAGCCACACCTGAGCACCATCGAGGGTTTATGAAGCGCTATCGCAATTTCGACGAGGCCGAGCTGGACGTTCAATACAACGCTCGCGCCACCACGCCCAACGTTCTCGACATCCTCGCGCAGTACGCCGCCCAGAGCGCGCACGCACGCGAGACCACGCCCTGCGTTCTGGACGTGGCCTACGGGGATCACCCCGACGAGACGCTCGACATCTTTCCCGCGCCGCAGCCGGGCGCCCCGGTTTTCTTCTTCGTCCACGGCGGCTACTGGCGCGCCCTCAACAAGAGCGACTCGAGCAACATGGCGCCCGCCTTCACGCGTGCCGGCGCCACGGTCGTGACCATCAACTACACGCTCGCGCCCGCCGCGTCGCTCGACACCATCGTCGACCAGACGCGCCGCGCGCTGGCGTGGGTCTACCGCCACATTGGCGAGCACCATGGCGATGCGCGCCGCATCCATGTGTGCGGCAGCTCCGCCGGCGGCCATCTGGCGGGCATGCTGCTCGCCGGCGGCTGGCACGCGGACTACGGTGTACCGGAGGACGTGATCGCCGGCGCCGCACCGCTCTCGGGCCTGTTCGATCTCACGCCGATTCCGTACACGCATATCAACGAGTGGATGAAACTCTCGTTCGAGGACGCTCGCCGCAACAGCCCGTACTTCCATCTGCCCGGCCGGGGCTGCCCGATCGTGGTGTCCTACGGCGAGACCGAGACGGCGGAGTTCAAGCGACAGAGCGACGATTACCTCGCCGCGTGGCGTGAGCGCGGCTTTCCCGGCGAATACGTGCCCATGCCCGGCACCAACCATTTCGACATCGTACTGACGCTCAACGACCCGACCAGCCCGCTCACACAGGCGATCTTCCGTCAGATGGGCCTCGCCGCCCGGGAGGCAACATGAGTCTCACGCTGTTTCTCATGCAGTGCCTGAACGGGCTGCAACTCGGGGTGCTGCTGTTCCTGATGGCCGCCGGCCTCACGCTGGTGTTCGGCATCATGAACTTCGTGAACCTCGCGCACGGCTCGCTGTACATGATGGGCGCGTTCATCGCCGCGACCGTGTACAACCACACCGGGTCGTTCGCGCTCGCGGCCGTGGCCATCGTGCCCGCCATGCTGCTCATCGGCCTGATCGTGGAGTTCGTCGCGCTCAAGACGCTCTACGATCGCGACCACCTCGATCAGGTGCTCGCCACCTTCGGCCTGATCCTGTTCTTCAACGAGCTGGCGCGCATGATCTGGGGGCCGTCGCCGTACTACATGGAAGTGCCCGAGTGGCTCGCCGGTACGGTCGATCTGTTCGGCCTGCCGTACCCGGCGTATCGCTTCCTGATCATCGTGGTGGGCCTGGCCGTGGCGCTCGGCTGCTATGTGCTCATCCACCGCACGCGCATCGGCATGCTGATCCGCGCGGGGGCAACGCATCGCCAGATGGTCGGCGCGCTCGGCGTGAACATCGTGCTGCTCAACTCGCTGCTGTTCGGGCTCGGCGCGATCCTCGCGGGCATTGCCGGTCTGATGGCCGGTCCGATCCTGTCGGTGCAGCCCGGCATGGGCGAGCCGATTCTGATCCTGACGATGGTCGTGATCGTGATCGGCGGCATCGGCTCGGTGCGCGGCGCGTTCCTCGCGGCGCTGATCGTCGGCGTGGTCGACACCGTCGGGCGCACGGTGCTGCCCACGCTGCTGCGCAGTCTGCTCGAGCGCAGCACGGCCGACACCGCCGGCCCCGCGCTCGCCTCGATGCTCATCTATCTTGTGATGGCGGCAGTGCTTGCCGTGCGTCCGCAAGGTCTCTTCCCGGTCAAACACGGTTGACGATGGAAATGAAACTCAATCTTCGCACCGCCGTGCCATTGCTGCTGCTGGCCCTGCTGGCACTGGTGCCCCTGTACGCGACGTTTGCGCAGCAACCGTTCTTTCTCACGCTGTTCGGACGCATCGTGGTGTTCGCCATTGCCGCCGTCTCGCTCGACCTGATTCTCGGCTACGGCGGCATGGTGAGCTTCGGCCACGCGCTGTACCTCGGCCTCGGCGCCTACGTGGTCGGCATCCTGAGCTATCACGGCGTGGACAACGGCTTCCTGCACCTGGGCGTGACGCTGCTGCTGTGCGCGCTGGTGGGCGCCGTCACCGGCCTGCTCTCGCTGCGCACCACGGGTATCGCGTTCATCATGATCACGCTCGCGTTCGCGCAGATGTTCTACTTCCTTGCGGTGAGCCTCAAGCAATACGGCGGAGACGACGGCCTGCCCGTGTCGGCCGCCAGCCGCTTCGGCGGCGTCTCGCTCGACGATCCCGCGCTCCTGTACTACGTGGCCTTCGCCGTGCTGTGTCTGTGCCTGTGGGCCGGCCGACGGCTCGTCGATGCACGCTTCGGCATGGTCATTCGCGGGGCGCGCCAGAACGATCGCCGCATGCGCGCGCTCGGTTACCCCACGCTGCGCTACAAGCTCGTGGCCTACGTGATCAGCGCGATGATCTGCGGCGTGGCCGGCATGCTGTACGCCAACCTCACGCACTTCGTCTCGCCGGCCTACATGGCGTGGACCGCGTCGGGCGAACTCATCGTGATGGTGGTGCTCGGCGGACTCGGCTCGTTCTTCGGGCCCCTGCTCGGCAGCGCCGCCATGCTCCTGATCGAGGAATGGCTCAAGGGCATGACCGAGCACTGGATGATCGTGTTCGGCCCGCTCATCGTGGTAGCGGTCCTCATCTCGCGGCGCGGCCTGTACGGGCTGCTCGGCGATCTTCAGGTGCGGCTCGCCCGACGCGCCGGCACCGACACCGTGGAGGGCAAGGCATGAGCCTTCTCAAAGTCGACCGACTGGTCAAACGCTACGGCGGCCTGACCGCGACCGATCACTTCTGCCTGGACGTCGCGCCCGGCGAGCTGCACGCGATCATCGGCCCGAACGGCGCCGGCAAGAGCACACTCATCGGCCAGCTCGCGGGCGAGTTGCGCTCGGACGAAGGCACCATCCTCTTCGACGGACGCGACATCACGGCCATGCCGATCGAGCAGCGCGCCCACGCGGGACTCGCACGCTCGTACCAGATCACTTCGGTATTTCGCGAGTTCACGGCGCTGGAGAACGTGCTCGTGGCCGTGCAGGCGATGCAGGGCCACAGCTTCGGCTTCTGGCGTCCGGCCATTCGCGACGCGGCGCTGGTCGAACCGGCCCGCGAGATTCTGGCGCGCACCGGGTTGGCCGCGCGCATGCACGTGCCGGCGAGCGCGCTCGCCCATGGCGAGCACCGCCAGCTCGAGCTGGCCATGGCGCTGGCCGGGCGTCCGAAGCTGCTGTTGCTCGACGAGCCGATGGCCGGGATGTCGCAGGCCGAGTCCGAGCAGATGACGCATCTGCTCGCCGATCTCAAGGGCGACTACGCCATCGTGCTCGTGGAGCACGACATGGACGCCGTGTTCGCATTGGCCGACCGCATCACGGTGCTCGTCTACGGGCGCGCCATCGCGTGCGGCAACGCTGAGGCCATCCGTCGTGACGCGGGCGTGCGTGAAGCTTACCTCGGGGACGAAACCCGCAACGAAATGCTGGGAGCGACGGCATGAGCGTCTTGTTGTCTTTGCGCGGCGTGGAGTCGTACTACGGCGCCAGCCAGGCGCTGTTCGGCATGCAACTGGAGATCGAGCGCGGGGCGTTCGTCACGTTGCTCGGCCGCAACGGCATGGGCAAGTCGACCACCGTGAAGTCGATGACCGGGCTCATGCGATCCGCGCGCGGCGAGATCGTGTTCGACGGCCAGCCGATTCACGCGAGCCCGTCGCACCGCATTGCGCGGGCCGGAATCGGACTCGTGCCGGAAGGACGCCAGATTTTTCCGACGCTGACCGTGCGCGAGAATCTGGTGGCCACCGCGAGCAACCGGCACGGCGCGCATTCACCGTGGACGCTCGAGCGCATTTACGCGCTGTTTCCGCGCCTGCGCGAGCGCGAAAAGAACCTCGGCAGCAACCTCTCGGGCGGCGAGCAGCAGATGCTCGCCATCGGGCGCGCGTTGATGACGAATCCGAAATTGCTCATTCTCGACGAAGCAACGGAAGGTCTCGCGCCGCTCATTCGCGGTGAAATCTGGCAGTGCCTCAAGCAACTCAAAGGCAGCGGCCTGTCGATCCTGTGCATCGACAAGAATCTCGCGCCCATGCTCGAGCTTGGCGACCGTCACTACATCGTCGACAAGGGCCGCGTGGCTTGGCAAGGCGACTCGAATGCATTGCGCGAAGCATTGCCGCAATTGCAGACGTACCTGGGTGTTTGAGGTGCGCCGTCAGCGGCACGTCCCGCACGCGGGATGTGCACTGCACGGCACGCGTTTCGCATGATCTGCGTAGTACTCGATAGGTGTCAGACGCGAAAATCGCGAGTGATTTGTGAAAGCACCCAGCCGGTCAATGTGATGCAATCGGCTCCGCTTGATTGATATTTGCAAGCGCCTTTCCTTCACTCTCATCAGGACACCGGTCAGGACTATGGCTTACTCAAACACGCCTTCCAATCCCTTCCGCTGGCTGCTTTCGCAGGACACCGGTGCGCCGCCGCCCACCGAGCCGGCACACGTCGAGAACGGTCTTCCTGCGGATCTTCCGCTCAATATCAAGGAGCTGCCGCGCACGCCGTTGCCAAAGCTCGAGGTCTTTCCGGACGAGTTGCTGGCGCTGCGCAAGCATTTAGGGATGTCACGCAATGTCTTCGCGCACTATCTGCGCACCAATCCGCGCACGTTGGAAAACTGGGAACAGGGCCGCGCGCGCCCCAACGCACAAGCGGCCTGCCTGATCCGGCTCGTGCAGCAGAACCCCGCGCTCGTCTCATCGCTGGCCCGCCTGTAAGCACGGAGCCGCCGCTCCATAAGCCACGTCGGGTGGCCTTGCCGCGGCGCCGGGGCAACTCCCGGGGCCGCGGCACTTGGGTGGTACGTCGACTCGCACACGGCTCGACGTGCCACCCTTTTTTGCGCATGGCGACGGCCGACAGGCGCTAGCGCGGCTTGACCGGATCGAGACCGCACGCCTCGCGCAGGCAAGCGACGAAGCGCTCGCACGCGGGACTCGGCTGCTTGTCGGAGCGCAGGGAATAGCCCACGTCGCCAAAGCTGCCCGGCATGGTGTCGGCCAGCACGCGCAGCAATCCCGATTCGACGAACGGTGTGGCCGCGGCGCGCGGCATGAGCGCCACGCGCGCCGTCTCCAGCATGAGGCCGATGTTCGTGAGCACCGACAGGGATTCCACGACGTCTTCGGGCAGCGGCAGTCCGGCGTCGTGAAAGAGACGCTCGGCGGCAAGCCGCGAGGGAGATTCGGGCACGGGCAGAATCCACGCGCCCTCGCGCAGTTGCGCGAGCGGCACGCGCTCACCGGCGCCTTCCCAATGGCGCGTTGCGCCAACCACGCAGAGCGATTCGTTGAAGAGCACTTCGTGCGTGAGCGCAAACGCGTTGGCCACCGGCAATGCCCGCTCCGGCAGACGACCCACGACAATGTCGAGATCACCGCTCGCGAGCGCCGGGAACAGCTGCGCCGTCGTCGCTTCCCGCACCGTGACGAGCACGCCGGGGGCGCGCGACTTGAGCATGGCGATCGTGCGCGGCAGCAAATCGGCCGACGCCGAGATGAGCGTGCCGACGATCACGTGTCCGCTGGTGCCCGCGCTGAACGCGTTCACCTCATCGGTGAGATAGCGCAATTCGGCCATCAGCGACTTCACGCGATGGCCGAGCAGCTCGCCCAGTTCCGTGGGCTGCATGCCGCGGTTGCTGCGCACGAAGAGCGGGCCCTCGAAACAGGCTTCGAGTTCGTGCACGATCTTGCTCACGGCGGGCTGGGTCAGACCGGTCTCATTGGCCGCGCGCACGAGCGAGCCCGTCTCGAGCACGCGGTCGAAGACCTGAAGCTGGTGGAACTTGAGCTTTCGTCCGAGATGGAGGGCGGTCCAGGGGAGTGATCGCATCGAGGTCCTGTTCAGACCGCCGCCGGAGAGCCCGACGGGGTCGTCGCGCTTGGCTGCGGCGGCACGGCGTGTCCACCGGGCTCGGCCGCGAGGAACGCCGCGACGTACTCTTCGAGCATGGCCACATCGGGCAGCGAGGCCGGGTTGACGTGATGATTGACAAGGCAGCCGTCAAAGGTCAATACCAGCATGTCGACGAGGCGCGCGCGCCGCACGCCGTCGCGGGCCAGGCTCGGTGCGCTGGCAGCGAGCATGCCTGACAGACGCTCCCGAAACCACTGCAGCAGCGAGGGATCGTAGGGGTCCCCGGCGCTCACCGTCGCCAGCGCCTGGACGAGGTTGTGCGAGAAGCCGTTGTCGAGCCGCGGTATGTCGACGAGCAGACCGCGCAGCAGCGCGCGCATGCGGGCCGGCGAGCCATGTGCGGCCATGACGTCCGCTTCGAGCGCCCCGATGCGCGCCTTGAACCATCGTTCATAGACGCAAAAGAAGACCTGCAGCTTGGCTGTGAAGTAACTGTAGATATTCGCGTGCGAAATACCGGCGCGCTTGGCAATCTGCACCATCGTGGTGTCGACATATCCCTTCTCGAGAAACAGGGCGTGCGACGCTTCGAGGATGGCCTGACGGATGTCTTCTTTCTTGACTTGTGGCATAGGTAAGCCTGCGCGGATAGGCCGGGCACCTCAATCATATTGTCTTGAAGTCCGCTGAAGCCGTTACCGGACGTCAGCGCGCACAGTATGCCAGCGCAAACGCAGCTTGCGGCGAAAACTACGCGCAAACACTCCCCCGGACTTTCCCGGTATTTCAACGCATACAACGTGAATTGCGATGACAGACATCGCGTAATGCGCCGGGTTGCCGCGTATTACGCGCACGTAGACCGGCGTCCGCTGAGCGGTTTTCCCGAGTCAATATTTCAAGATTGAACAATTTCGGTGTCATCTTTTCCGCCGCCATGCGCCACATCGGGGCCGCGGTGAGCGTGCTCGTAGGACTTGGCCGACATGACACGCCGGCGGCAGTCGCTACGCCCCGCCGACGCGAGTGCAGACGCGGCACACCGGACGCAATCTCGCAGCTCGGCGCCCGCGTCGGCGCATTCCTACATGCTTAGGAGTCCTTCTAGTATTGCCGGCGATCTCCCGCACCTTGTCATCCCCGTTGTGGGCGCGCCGCGACGAATCCACTGCATTCCCATCCTTCCCATTCCTCCCATTCCCGCACCACCGCCTCATTACAAACGCTTACAACATCGATCGATCCAATTCACGCAACTTGCGTCCAACGAACGTCAATCCATGATGACGACGGGCGGGATCTACACCGCTCTCGCAAGGAGGTCAGGATGCGAAGCATGTCGAAGAACAACACAATGCGAGGCGGGCCGGCGAAGCGCCCCGCGATGACGACGAAGGCTGCGAAGGCGGTGTCGCCCGCAAGCCTCGCCGCGGTGCTCGCTGCGCTCGCGGCGCTGGCCGGCTGCGCCACGCAGGCACCGCCCCAGCCGCGCCTGCCGTATCGCGGCGAGCAGACGAACCCGGCCTATCAGCCGAACTGCGGACCGCCGCCGTATCCCGCCGGCTCGCCGTGCAGCCCATACGCGTCGCCCCCGGCAGTCCCCACGACCGATGCCTACGGGCGCCCCTATCCGCCAACGGATGGCTACGGACGCCCGTACCCGTCAGATGCGCAGGGCAGGCCGTATCCGCCGCCTCCGCCGCCGCCCGCCTATCAGGAAACCTACCCCGCCAATGGGGCGGGCGCGCCGACGCCGGGCTCGGAAACGGCGCACTGACGGCAGTTGGACAGAGGTGCCGAGGCATCGGCAATACGGGGCGTTCGGCGTCGGGCCTCGGACAGCGCCGCACTACCGTGTGCGGTCTCGTGTGGTCCCGTGCAGTCTTGTAGAGCCGTGTACTGGCCTGTACAGGCTGCGCGGCCCCGCGCGAACCTGCGCCTCTCGCCGACCGATCATGCCAAGCTCGCGCGCCTCGTCGGGCCGGTCCTTCAAGCCGGTCGGCAACGATTTCAACGAACGGCAGACGGCACGCCGTGGCATTGCCTGCGAAGAACCAGGGCGCCAAGCCCTTTTGAAGGAGCCTCACGTCATGAAAACCACACAACGATGGATCTCGCGAATCTCGCGCAGTGCTGCGCCCGTGCTCGTCGGCGCCGCGCTGATCGGCACGCTGGCCGGCTGCGGCGGCATGACCCCGCGCGAATCGCGCAATACCGCAGTCGGCGCGGGTGTCGGCGCGCTCGGCGGCGCCCTGATTTCCGGGGGCGACCTCGGGACCACCGTGGGTGGCGCCGTGGTCGGCGGTGTGATCGGTAACGTGATCACCGACGACCGCCATCGCCGCTGATCACCGTCAATCGCCATTCATCGCCATTAATCGCCATTGACCGCCGTGAATCGCCGCTGCCGGCCTCCGCCCGCCGCGGCCCGCACCGGGCGTGACATCCAGGCACGCCCGCCATGCTCTTGCGGCATACGGCGCCTACCCGAATACGCGCGGCGCCGCATGCCGCCTCAAAGCCTTGAAAATCAGGAGAAGCGCGACATGACCTCCCCAGACACACTTCGCCAACAGTCGCTCCGAACACTTCGGTCCCGCCGCCTCGGGCGGACCGCGCTCGCCGCCGTCACGCTCTGCGCGAGCGCGGTCGCCTTGTCGATTGCCGCCCTGCCCGGCTACGCGCAGACCGGCACGCCGGTCAATGGCGTGGTCCCCACCACGCCCACGCCAAGCGCGCCTGCGCCAGCGCAGGGCGAGGACTACGGCGACGCCGCCGATCAGAACGCCGCCCTCGGGATGTACCTGCAACGCTCGTTCGACGCCATCGACGCGAATCACGACGGCAAGATCGACCGCAACGAGTGGGCCGCCTATCAGCGCAGCCAACTGCAGGCGCGCCGCGCGGCGTTCGAGCGCTATTTCAAGGCGGCCGACAAGGATGGCGACGGCTATCTGAGCCGGGACGAAGCCGCTGCCTCGGAGCCGTTCCTCTATCAGCATTTCGACGAGATCGACGCCAATCGCGACAGCAAGCTCTCGCCGGCCGAAATCCGCGCGTTCTTCCGCCGCTACTACCACGAACGCGCCCGCGCCGATGCCGCCACCACGAAACCCTGACCGTCCCCGCGAGCGCAAACGAAAACGCCACGGCAGTTCAGATGCCGTGGCGTTTTTCGTGACTGCGTCATCCGGGAGTGCGCGCGATCACGCTCGCTCGCGGGTGGGTATTACACGTGGAAGAACTCCGCGATGATCGCCGCGCCGAGGAACGTACCGGCGTTCGCCAGGAACGACACCACCACGATGCGCCAGCCCAGACGACGGAAGGCCGGCACGTCCTTGGCAACGGACAGCCCGGCGTAGGTCAGCATCGGCGTGACCAGCGCGAGGAAGTTGATCTTGCCCGTGAACTGCTCGACGACCGGCGCGAACGGGAAAGCCGGCGAGGTCAGGAACATGGCAATGAGCGACACCCAGCACACGGCCGGCACCTTGCGGCGCGTGAGGTAGTACAGCGCTTCGCCGACGATTACGGCCGCGATGATGATGAGCATGCCGGGCACGCCGTCGAGGAACGGCGTCTTGAAGGCCATGCTGTTGCCCACGAGCGCCAGCGCCCCCGAGAAGACCCACGCGAACAGACGCGCGCCGAAGTTCATCTCGACGGTGTGCGCCTTGCTGGCCTGCTTGAGTTCCGTGGCGGCCTGCGCGTCGGCCACCGCGGCGGCTTCGGCGTTGGCGCGTCCGCGGCGGGTCATGCGCCCGAGCACCGGCTCCATTACGCGGTAGCCCCACACGGCGAGCGGCAGCGAGATGAACAGCGTGAAGTACGTGCCGATGGTCGTCGTGATCAGGTTCGACGCCGCGGCGAACGTGGCGACTTCCTTGGCGACTTCCGGGGTCTGCTGCGCGGCGATGGCGCCGGCGGCGGCGGCCATCATCGAACCGGAGCCCACGCCCGCCCCCATGGCGAGCGAGTGCGGGTGGAACAGGTTCAGGCTGGCGACGAAGCCGGCGAACAGCGAAATGAACACGGCGCCGAAGATCGTGCCGGTCAGATATTCGGCGAGCACGCCACGGCCTTCGGGCGAATCGAAACCGTACTTCTCGCCGATGATGGCCAGGCTCGGCTCGCGGCCCACCGAGAAGGTCGCGCCGATGGCTTCACGCTTGATGCCGAGCATGAGCGCGACCGGCAGGCCGAGGACAATCGTGCCCACGAAGTGGCCGAACTCCTGGAACACCAGCGCCCAGCCGGCGGCCACGAGCTTTGGCAGCGAGCCGCCCACGAGCAGGCCGAGCTTGGCCACGAAAAGCAGCAGCGCCGGCTGCAGAATCGCCGCCGCCTTGTGCTGCATCGGCAGGTCGATCTGCGCGAAGCGCGGCAAGCGCGCCTGCGACAGCCCCAGCGCCGCACCGAGCAGAAGCGCCCAGACCATCGGCAACAGCACGATCTTGCCGTGACCGGCGGTAATGCTGATCGCACCGATCAGCTCCGCGATCACGAGAATCACGATCGCCCAAACATACAGGCGCACGCCATCGCTGAAGGCGCCTCCCTGCGGCTTTGCCGCGTTTTGTTCCATGACTGCCATCTGGGTCTCCACTGCACTTGCTATTGAACCGGTCCGGTGCCGTCCGGTCGCCCGGCGGTTTCGCGAACATTTCGGTGGTTAAGGAAATTCGGCGCGCCGCCCGTCCGGTCGCGAAACCGGCCGACTTCCCTGCCCGGCGGCAGACCGCCCGCCGGCTCGACACGCCTCGGTGACAGCAACAGCGTCCCGCGCCGAACCGTCCGAAGGGCGGCATTATACGCGGTCAAAATTGCCGTTCCGGCCCGCGATCCCGCAGGCTGAAACGGCCATGCGCCAGGCGAAGTCTCACGACCGGCGCCGGGCGCATGTCCTTGCACTGGCGATTCACGACGCATGCCTGCGCGCATGATGGCGGCGCACGCCTGCTTCGCGGCCCCGGCTTCCCACGGCGTGGGAAGCCCTTTGATCAGACGTAGCCGAACGGCGTGGCCGGATTGGCCGCCGTCTCGACCCACACGCTCTTGGTCTGCGTGTATTCGTAGAGCGCCTCCACGCCGCTGGAGCGGCCGTAACCGCTGTGGTTGTAGCCGCCGAACGGCGAGGCCACGTTGATCGTCTTGTAGCCGTTGATCCAGAACGTGCCGGCGTTGACCTGAGCGGCCACGCGGTGCGCGCGCGCGACGTCCTGCGTCCACACGGCGCCGGCCAGACCGAACTCGCTGTCGTTGGCGATCGCCAGCGCCTCGTCTTCCGTGTCGAACGGAATGGCCACCACGACCGGCCCGAAGATTTCCGTGCGCGCCACGCCCATCGCGTTGTTCGCGTCGGCCAGCACGGTCGGACGCACGAAAAAGCCCCCATCGCTGCGCTGCTGCGTGCCGGCGGCCAGACGCGCGCCGCCCTCCACGCCCGCGTCGATCATGTTCATTACGTGCTGATACTGCGTGCGGTTGCAGATCGGGCCCACTTCGGTGGCGTCGTCGAGCGGGTCACCCACGCGAATCTTCTCGGCGCCGCGCGAGAGCATCTCGACCATCTGGTCGTACACGCCGCGCTGCACGAGCAGGCGCGAGCCCGCCACGCAGCTCTGGCCGGCGCTCGAGAAGATCGCGGCCTGCGCGCCCAGGCATGCACGCCTGAGGTCGGCGTCGTCGAAGACGATGTTGGCCGACTTGCCGCCCAGCTCCAGCACGCTCGGCAGCAGGCGCTGCGCGGCGGCCGCGGCGATCTTGCTGCCGGTGGCGGGTGAGCCCACGAACACCACCTTCTTGATGACCGGATGCGAGATCGCGGCCTGGCCCGTCGTGTGGCCGAAGCCCGCGAGCACGTTGATGAGGCCGCGCGGCACACCGGCCTGCTCGGCCAGCGCGGCGACCGCGAGCGAGCTCGCCGGGGTGAGCTCGCTCGGCTTGAGCAGAACCCCGTTGCCCATGGCGATGGCCGGCGCCAGTTGCCAGCCGCAGGTGAAGACCGGCGCGTTCCACGGCGTGATCTGCAGCACCACGCCCATCGCTTCGCGGCGCGTGTAGTTCAGGTGCGTGCTCGGCACGGGAATCACGTCGCCGAAGAACTTGTCGGTCCAGCCGGCGTAGTACTCGAACATCTCCGCGACCTTGCCAACTTCGCCGCGGCAGTCCCGGATCGGCTTGCCCGCGCCGATCGATTCGAGTTGGGCGAGCGCTTCGGCGTGCTCGCGGATCTTGCCGCCCACGGCCTGCATGACGCGACCGCGCGCCGCATGGGTGAGCGCCCACCAGACCTTCTGCGCGGCCTGCGCGGCGTCGGCCGCCTGCGCGACCACGGCCGCACCGGCATCGCGGTAGGCGAGCACCGTCTGTCCGGTTGCCGGGTTGACGATATCGATGGTGGCTTCGCCCTGGCCTTCGACCAGCTCACCGTTCACATACGAACCGATGGTGGTGGCGTTGGGGAAGAACTTTGCGAATGCGCCGAGCAATGCGGCGGCTTGTTGGTCTGCCATGAAAACACTCCGTGCGACGCGCCGCGACGGCGCATCGTGTCGTCAAACAAAAATTGAAATCTCGCGTGCGTGTCCGTGCTGCCGAGGGCTCAGGCGCGGCCCGGCTCGATGAACTGCACGATGCGGTTGAAATCCTCGTCGTCGCCGAGCGTGGCCGCGCTCGCCGCCCACAGACGGCCGACCTCCGCCGACAGCGGTCCCGTGCCGAGCGTTCCGGTCTGCTCGGCGAGCGCCATGGCCAGGCGCACGTCCTTGCGCATGAGTTTCATCGTGAAGCCCGAGTCGAACGCGTCGTTGAGAATCCACGTCGGGTAGTTCGTCTGCGTCACGCCGCTGCGGCCCGAGCCGGCGTTCAGACCCTCGAGCACCTGCTCGGGCGCCACACCGGCGGCCTTCGCCAGACGCATCGCCTCGCCAGCCACGAGCAGGTGGGCCGCGCACATCAGGTTGTTGATCAGCTTGGTCACGTGGCCCGCGCCGACCTCGCCGATATGCACACGCTTGGCCGACATTGCGGCGAGTACCGGCTCGATGCGGGCGATATCCTCGGCCGAGCCGCCCAGCACCATGGTAAGCGCACCGTTGAGCGCGCCTTTCGGGCCGCCGGAGACCGGGGCGTCGACCAGGGCGATGCCCTTCTCGCGCAGCGTGACGGCGAGCTCGCGGGTGCTCTGCGGGTCGGCTGTCGAGGTGTCGACGACGATCAGGCCTTCACGGCCGTTCGCGGCAATGCCCTGCGCGCCGTTGACCACGGCTTCGACGACTTGCGACGTCGGCAGCGACAGCACGAGGGCGTCCGCTTCGCGGGCGAGTTCGGCCACCGAGCCGCGCAGGCCGATGCCCGCTTCGGCCAGCGCCGCGCCGGCCGCCGGGGACGGATCGAAACCGAGCACCGTGAAGCCGCCGCGCTGCAACGACAGCGCCATACCGCGTCCCATATTGCCCAGTCCGACCACTCCGATGATTTTCATGTTGACTCCAGTTTGACTGCGAGGATGGCGCCGCCGCCACGGGCGGCGCCGCGTTGCTACGCCTGCCGGCCGGGCCGGCAGACGGTTGGAAACTTCGGGATCTCAGTGCGGGTGATTCACGAACTCCAGCACCACGTTGCCCGCGAATTCCGGCTCCACGACCAGTCCATGCTCGTTGTAGCCGTAGGGCACGCCGCTCTCGCGCCACAGCCGCTCCACATGCGCCAGATCGGGGGCGAGGATCGTGATCGCCACGGCGTGCGTGCGTACGCCCTGCGCCATCGGCAAGCCCACGGCGGCGTAACGCGCCTCGGCACGGGGCTGCGAGAGCGCGAGCAGCTGGCCGCAGCCGGTGTCGGCCAGCGCACCGCCGTCGTAGACGTCGACGTGGCGCGCGCCGTACATGCGCTGCCAGCGCGCGGCGAGCTCGCGCAGCGCCGCGGCATCGGGGGTGACATAGGTCACGCCGACGACGGCCGTCGCGCCGTTCGGGTGCGCCTGCCACTCGGGCACCCAGATCAACTCGGGCCGATGCTGGTGACAGATGAAATTGGAGGCGTCGCCAAGCGACGCGTCGATGAACAGGCCCAGCGACACCACGGCTTCGTCGGGCGTGCCGTCCGGCTTGCGCATGGCACGGCGAAAGTCGAGGATGCCTTGTGACGTCAGCCCTGCCTGCACAAGTCTCGCGTGATCGGCGCGCGCATCCTTGCTGTGCAGCGCGACGAGCGACACGCCCTCTTCGCGGGCGAGGAAGCTGCCGAGATAGCGTCCGAAGCAGAAGTCGCCGACGGCGTGCGTGCCGAACCGGGTGGCGTCGTCCACGCCGATGAGTTCGATGAAGTTCTCGGCAAACATCATCAGCGACGTGACCGTGCCCCACGGGTGGTACGACACCGGCGACGGCGCGAAGCCCATGCGAGCGTAATGCGAAAGCCGCCGGGGATGATCATGCACCGTGACCAACGGATGATCGATGCCGAAACGCGTATTGCGCGAAGGAATCATCGTCTGTCTCCCAACGGGAAGCGGTGCCTGTCAAACGCCGTCTGCGGATCGCCGAAGTCGGCGCCGGGCCGGCGGCCTGCTCCGGCGTGGCCGGTACGGTCTGAAACGTTGCGCCATGCCGACGTCCGTCGCGGCATGGCGCAAAAAACTGGCGCGGAATCGGGCCGCCGTCACCGGGCCTCGCCTGGGTTCGTTGCCCCGCAAAGGGGCCGATCCGCATGCATCGCAGTGTGAATTGAAAAAAAACGACGCTCAATGACAACGCTTGATGATTTTTGTTCTAATTATTAGTCTTTAAGCCGTGGCACCGTCCCCTATGGCACTGTCTGCTATGACACCGTCCTCATGACACCTTCCATCACCGAAAGCCGCCTGCCGTATCTGTTCGAAGCCGTCCAGTGCGGCACCGTGCGCGCCGCAGCCGACCGGCTCGACATTGCGCCCTCGGCGGTCAGCCGCCAGATCGCGCTGCTCGAGGCCGAGCTGGCGCTGCCGCTGATCGAGCGCCACAAGCGCGGCGTGCATCTCACGCAGGCCGGGCGGTTGCTCATGGAGTACTACCGCGAGCAGCGCGCGCATCAGGAAGACCTGCTCGCCAAGTTGCAGGAAGTGCGCGGGCTGCGGCGCGGGCACATCCGGCTCGCCGTGGGCGAGGGCTTCGTGAGCGATCTCATGGGCGCGCCGCTCCAGTACTTCTGCAAGCGCTATCCCGACATCACGCTCACGCTCGATCTCGCGGGCACCAACGAAGTCATGCGGCTCGTGGCCGAGGACGACGCGGACATCGGGCTCGTCTACAACCCGCCGGCCGAGCCGAAGATCGTCTCTCGCGCGCAGATGCGCCAGCCCGTGCACGCGATCCTCGCACCCGGCACCGCGCTCGCGGACCGGTTGGGCGGGCTCGCCGCGCAGGGATCGTTGACGCTCGACGCGCTTTACGACGTGCCGCTCGCGCTCATGCACGGCGCGTATGGCACGCGTCAACTAATGGCGCTTGCCGAGCAGTCCGAGAAACATCGGCTCACGGCGTCGGTCACCACCAATTCGATTTCGGTGCTCAAGCACTACGTGCGTACCGGCCTCGGTGCAACGTTTCTGCCCACCTTTGCGGTGTCGCAGGAAATCGAGGCCGGGCTCCTGCTCGCACTGCCCATCGACCATCCGATCCTCAACGGCGCCGAGGCCCATCTCGTGACGCGCGCGGGACGGCGTCTGTCCGGCGCGGCCAACCGGCTGCTCACGCATCTGGCGAGCAAGATGGAAGCGTTCGGGGCGCCGGATTCGAGCGCCTGAGGACCGCCGGCGGCCAAGCGCGACGCAGGCGTTGGGCGCTCGCCCTGCCGCCGGTTTGGCCCATTTCGGTTGTTGGCGCGCAACAATCGGGGTAACAGTCGGGCTACTAAGCCTTTCCCCGATGTTGCACGCGGTCGAATTCCGCTATAAATGAAGCCATCCGGGCACATGCGCCCATCGCGCCGGCCGGCTCGCCGGCTCGATGCGAGGCTTGCCTGTGCCGCCGACCCCGGTCGCATGGCCGCGCACGCTCGCCTCTGCGAGGCACGTGAGCGCCGCCGACCCAACGCCAGTGGACTGCCATGATGACGATCTCTGACAACCAGAGCGTGACGGCATCACTTGCAACCGGCTGCATCCGCCGATGCGGCACCCGTTGCCCTGGCCTCCCCGCTTGCCGATTTCTCGTCTCTCGTAACGAAAATTCAGGCTTTTCCGACGGCGTCTCTCATTGCCCGCATTCGGGCGAGATGCGACGACGACGGGCATAACCACGCGAAACAAACGGCGGGGCAAAACGCAACCTGGGGAGCAGACCATGAAAATGAAGCTCATTGCAGCGAGCCTGCTTTGCGGCATCGGCACGTTCGCGCAC
Source organism: Pandoraea sp. CB10b_02 (assembly GCF_002216225.1). NCBI lineage: Bacteria > Pseudomonadati > Pseudomonadota > Betaproteobacteria > Burkholderiales > Burkholderiaceae > Pandoraea > Pandoraea sp. CB10b_02. The sequence continues at coordinate 3,911 of NZ_NJGW02000011.1, read as the reverse complement.
GCGCAGTCGAGTGTCCAGCTGTATGGCCGCCTGGACGGCGGCTTTCAGTACATGAGCAATATTCAGGACGGTAACGGCGGGACCGTCTCGCGCTGGAGCGCGCAAGGCGGCGACTACGGGACGAGCCTGTTCGGTCTGCGCGGTTACGAGGACCTCGGCCAGGGTTTGCACGCGGTATTCAATCTGGAGAGCGGCTTCCAGTTGATGAACGGGCTGAACAACAACGGGTCGGGATCACTCTTCGATCGCCGCGCGTTGGTCGGGCTGAACTCGCGCTCGTGGGGGCAACTCACGCTCGGGCGCAATCTGTTCATCAGCAACGGGGTATGGGACTTCGACCCGTTCCAGCAACAGGCCTTCTCGTCGGCGTCGCTCGTGCGTGGGCGCAACTGGCCGCAGGCGAGCAACACCGTCAACTATCAGAGCCCGAACTTCTACGGCTTTGACATCGCCGGCCAGTACGCCTTTTCCAACATCGCGGGGCAGCCGACGAGCGGGCGCGGGCTTGGCGCACAGCTCACCTATACGCACGATCGCTTCCAGTTGCGTGCGCTGTACGACGAAATTCGCGACGCCAACGGTCGCTTCACCGACGTGTTCGCCTCCTCGCGCGAGTATTTCGCCGGGGCGAACGTGTTCCTGAACCGCTTTACGATTTCGCTGGGCTACACGCACATGTCGGCGCCCGACGCGCCCGCGCCGGACTTCGCCACGCGCGCCGATCATTACTGGGCCGGCGTGAAGTGGCAGGCCACGCAGGTGTGGGCGGCCAACGCGGCGGTGTATCACGTCAACGTGCCGGGCGGCTTCGGCAACGCCACGATGTTCGAGCTGGGCACGACGTACAACCTCTCGAAACGCACGTTCTTCTACGGCACCGTGGCATACGTGAAGAACAGCGCCAACCAGAGCTTCTCGGTCGCCGCGATTCCGAGCAACTCGCTCGACAATCCGCCGGCCGGACGCGGCCAGACCGGCGCCTACATCGGCATCTCGCATTCTTTCTGAGGTTGCGGGTACCGAGGTCGGTTGGCGCGGCACGCCGCACACCGAACGCCGCGCAAAGAAAAAACCCGCCGCGCCCTTGAAGGCGCGACGGGTCCGCTACAGGCGCGCTCGAGGGCTTGTGCTGCCCCTCTCACGCGACACCGGAACGCTTAGAAGCGATACTTCGCCGAGATACCGCCAGCGACGGCGCGCTCGCCCTTGCGGACGCTCACGTTGCCGCCCAGACGGATGTCGAGCGCCTTCTGCACTTCCACATTCACACCCAGGTCCGCGGTGAAAATGTCCGCGCCCAGCTTGGCGCCCTTCACGTTGAACGAGCGCGGCGCGCCGTAGATCGTGTTGGTCAGGCTGCCCTGCTTGTCGCCGAACTCGTGTTCATAGGCCAGGCGCAGCGACGGGGCCACCTTCGTGCCGCCCGCGTTCGCCACCTCGCGCCACAGGCGCACGCCCAGCACGCCACGCGTCGACGTCTGCGACTGCGCACCGACCTTCAGACCGTCGTTGCCGCCGCCGGCGCGGTTCGTCTCGTCAAAACCGCTCAGGCGAGTCGACGCCACGCGCACGCCCACCGACGGATCGATGTTCGTGCCCGACACTTCGAAGCGCTTGCCCACTTCACCGAACACGCCGAAGGTCTGACCGTTCGTCTTGCCGGACACGCGCGACGACACGTCGCCCGCGGCCACCGTGCGATCGGTCTTCACGCTGTGATTCGTATAGGACACGCCACCGTTGACGAACCAGCTCGCGTCGTTCAGATGCGAACCGTACAGACCCACGCTCACGCTGTTGATCTTCGACTCGCCCGGCTGACCCTTTGCCTTCGAGTTCTGGTTGCCCATACCGACAGACGCGCCGACGATCGTGTTGCTGCCGATGCGCTTGTCGACGCCGATCGCGCCATCCAGGCCGCGCACGTCGAATGCAGGCCCGTTGCCGCGTTGCGACGTGTTGCCACCGGCGAATGCCGCCCAGCCGGCCACGCCGCTGTCGTCGGCGCTCGCGCCGTTGGCGGTCTTGTCGTCGAACATCGCGCCGCCGGCGATCATGCGCGTTTGCATGCCGCGCTGGAACGCCGTTGCGGCGCTCTGTGCGGCCTGCGCATTGTTCACCAGCGCCTCGCCGGACAGCAGGCTTGCCGAACGGCGTTGCTCTGCGGAACCGGCTTCCTGTTCCAGCATCTCGGCGAGCACGTCGCCGCCGACCTTGCCCGTGGCGACCTGGCCATAGGTCACGCCATCGACCGAGGCCAGTGCCGCGCGCTCGTTGGCTGTATACGCGGCGTTTCCGGCGACGAAGCCAACGCGGCTGTCTTCGGTGATCGTCACCTCGCCATTGCCGGCGTTTTCGGCTGCCACGCTGCCGAACCTGACCTGGTTGAAGGCGTTGACGGTGGCGCCGTCGTCCTTCGTCACGATCTGGATGTTCTGGCCCACGATGTCCTTGAGCTTGACCGTCGAATCACGATTGATCTGAAGATCGGTGTTGCTGAAGTCGCCCTCTTTGCCGACGTGGACCAGACCCGTGCGGACCTTGCCATCCGACTTGGTGGCCACGGTCTTGATCGACGCGCCAGTGCTCGACTTGTACTTCTGGACACTCAGTTGGTTCAGACCCAGGTCGATGCTGCCGGCGTTCTCGATCGTGGCCACGCCCGTGACGCTGGGCGCCGCAATCGCCAGCGTCGCCGATTGCGCGATGACGACATCGCCGGAGCCGAGCGCGTTCGCGTGCGCGGCGGTCAACTTGCCGCTTTGCACGGTCACCGACGTGAGGTCGCTTTGATCGCCCGCGAGGGTCAGATTGCCCGTACCCACCTTGGTGAGGGTCGGGGCGGCAGCGGCGCTCGGCGCCCGGGATGCCGGGGCGACGTCCGTATCGCTTGGCTCACCGCCTACGTTGACGTGTTCCTTGCCGTCCGTCTTGCCGTCCGTCTTGCCGTCCGTGTTGCCGTCCGTGTTGCCGTCCGAACCTTCCGAATCGCCCGCCACATGGGTTGCATCCGGGGCAGTGGTGTCGGTGGCGACGGCCGGGGCGGCCGCCAGAATCCTGCCGCCAAAGACATCGTCCTGATTCAGCGAGCCGACCGTGAGCGCCGTGTTGCCTGCGATCACCTGGCCGTTGCCGGACAACGAACCGATGCCGAGCTGGGCGCCGTTCTCGCCCGCGGCGAGACCGGAGACGTCCAGCGAACCGGCAGTGAGCTCGATAGCGGCGTTCTGCACAGTGGTGGCGCCGCGCATCGTAACGTTGCCCCGGTTCGTGAGCTTCAGGCCGGAGAGCGTCGAATCCGCGATGTCGAGGGCGGCCCCGTCTGCGTTGGCAATGCTGGCGCCAGCCGCGTCCAACGAAGCGAACTTGGCCTTGCCCGCGTTATCGAGCGCCAGGCCGGCCAGCTTCGATTCGGAGACCTCGAGGTCCGCGCCCGCGGCGTTCGAAATAGCGGCCTTGCCTTCGGTCAGCGCTGCCAGTTGCGCTTTCGCTTCATTGACGACCTGCAAATTGGCCACCTTGGCGCCCGAGACCTTGAGATCGCCGCCGGCCGTGTTGGTCAACACCGCCTTTGCGGCGGACGGTCCGGTCACTTCCGCCTTTGCGCCATTGATCACCGCGAGATTCTCGACGGTCGAATCACCGACGGTGAGCGTGCCGGTTCCATGATTGAGCAACACCGCGGTGCCCCCGGAGAGTCCCTTGAGCGTCGCCTTCGCATCGTTGTTCACGAACAGCGCCTCCACGGCGGTGTCCTCCATTGTCAGGTCGCCCGCGGCGCCGGTGTTCAGGACACGCACCGCCTGCCCGGAAACCCCCGACTTATTGATCCGGCCCTTGCGCACTTGAAATTTTCTGCACCACCCTCAACTCGGATTCATGCAAGCAACCGACATGAGATCGCTGAGCCG